>CAZLBQ010000386.1:0-6347 GCA_964557745.1 uncultured Anaerolineales bacterium | reverse complement strand
ATGTCTACGGGCCGCTCAATGGCCCGCTCACTCCGGTCACTATGGGCATCGAAAACGCGGACGGCAGCCAGGGCAAGACGTGGTTCTTCAACGGCGGCCCGGCGGAGCGCGCGCCGCACGCGGGCCAGACGCTGACCTTCATCCGGCGCGGCATCGTCGCGTCGCCCCAGCCGTACGTGGTTACGTACCGGGCCCGCCCAATGGCCGTCGGTGTGCTGACGAACACGGTTGTGTTGGCGAGGGATGGGGATAGCGCGCCGCTGCGGGCGACTGTGGCGGTGACAGCGACAGGGCCAGCGCCCCAGACGCGGACATTGACCGCCGACTCGGAGCGAGTCGGCTATGCGCGGCCCCTGCTGCCGCGGGACGTTCTCATGGGGGAAACGGTACTGGCGGGGGTCGAACCGGCGCGGGGGTTGGTCTACTACGGCTTGTTCCAAACGCCGCCGCTCGACGTGCCCGACAACGCCCAGATCATCCGCGCCTGGCTGGAGTTGACCGGCAAGGAGGGCCGCTACTTGGACCCGCGCGCCGCAGGGCTGTGGCGGCTGCGCCTGCTGGCCTCCAGCTTTGACCCCCTGGCGCCCAGCCTCACCTGGGGCGCGGTCGCGCAGGCCCCCGTCGCGGCCACCATCGGCGCTCCGCTGGGCGTGGGTGACGTGGGCGTGGGGCGCGTCAATACCTTCGCCTTCAACCAGGCGCAGTTGCCGCTGCTGGCCGCGCGGCGCGGTCAGCGGCTTACCTTCCGTGTCGATGGGGAGACGACGGGCGCGTGGCGGGCCATCTTCGGCTGGGATGACGGGCGCGGCCCTGCCGCCCGCCCGCCATCCCTCTCGGTCGAGTTCATGCCACCGATTGTTGAGTTGCCGTAAGGGTTACTTCGTCGGGTTGCCCGGCGGCTGGATCGTGCCACTGATGGGGCCAATGCCGCGCGGCGCGCCCGCCGCGCGGGTGCACAGCTTGGGGGGACGGCCTTTGCCGCCGTGGTAGTCGTAGGTCTGGCCGCCCGCCTCCAGGATGACGCGGTAGCCCGGGACGAGGGCCATAGTGTACATCATGCCCGGCTCCGGGCAGCCGAGGCTGCCGTCGTTCCAGGTAATCTCCTCGGCGCTCACCACCTTGATGTCCTCGGACTTGAGGGTCTGGACACGCTGCGTCAAGTCCGCCTTGGCCGCCGCGATCTCCGCCGCCAGGAAGCCGCCTGCTCCTCCCCCGCCCCCGCCCCCGCCCGTCGACGGCGCAAGGGTCGCCGTGGGGGCGGTCCCCACCGTCTCACACAGTCTCACTGTTCCACTCCTATCGCCGTGATACGGGTATGTCTTACCATTCGCGGTGAGCGTGACCTTGTAGCCCGGCGTCACCACCTGGGCGTACATCATCCCTGGCTGGGGGCAGCCCAGCGCCGTGTCGGGCCACTCGACGGCCTGCGCCTGCGCGACCTGGACCGCCTGCGCGCTGACGCCAAGCCGCGCCGCCAGGTCGGCCTGGGCGTTGGCGACCGCCTTCGCCAGCGCCGCGTCGCCCGCCGGCGTTGCGCTGGCAGCCGGCGTCGCGCTAGCAGCTGGCGTCTGGGTCACACCAGGTGTCGCGGACGCAGCGGGCCGCGCTGTCGCTGTCGCAGCCGGGACCGGCGGGAGGGCCGTTGTCGCCACCGGGGCGGGTGTAGCCGTCGCCTGGGGCAAGGGCGCCGGCGGCCGCGACGCTGTCTCGCTGCCGCCACAGGCGGCCAAGCTTATGATAAATGCGGCCAGGGCCGCGAAGGTAACGCCTCGCTGCATGCTATTCACACCTCCCAACTCCTACCCTAATTATATGGAAGAATTGACAATTGACGATTGATACTGACTACTGACGGCTGACCACTCTGCAAAAAGATGCCGCCCACAGACTCAACGTCCGGGGCGGCGTGGAAGTTCCCATCGGCGACGGGCTAGTCGTGGAGGTCCACGACCGTCCCCATCTCAGCCCAGTTGTAGAGCGTGGCCGCGTCGCTGTCACGCAGGACGATACAGCCGTAGGAGATCGGGCGGCCGATGAACCCGCCCCACATCTTT
Source organism: uncultured Anaerolineales bacterium (assembly GCA_964557745.1). Classification (GTDB taxonomy): domain Bacteria; phylum Chloroflexota; class Anaerolineae; order Epilineales; family JAHCIE01; genus JAHCIE01. The sequence continues at coordinate 4,293 of CAZLBQ010000386.1, read as the reverse complement.
GCTCCATTGGCCTTATTGACGGGAAGGCCGTGAAAGCCGTTCTCCGTCCCGCCCGCGTAGTAGATGCCCATCCAGTATGGCATATCCAGGTTGAGGCCCGTCGAGACGGCCATGGGCATCTTGGTCTGGATGGTGAAGCGGCCTCGGCGGGTCGGATGGGTCTGGATGCCGGTGCTGACGACGAATGTATAGATCAGGTGGCTGCCCTCGTAGGCGTAGGCGCGCTGGTCGCCGATGTCGACCTCGATGCGCTTGGCGAGGGCCGGAATCGGCGCGTCCTTGACCCGCCAGTCCAGCGGCAGCATGATCTTCTGCCCCGGCCATAGCCACGACGAGCCGGCCAGGCCGTTGACGACGGCCACGGACCGCATGTCGAGGCCGTAGCGGAAGGCGACGCTCAGCAGGGTGTCATCGTCCTGGACGGCGTAGCTTACCTTGCGGCCAGAGATGAGGGCCTCGGGGCCGCTGGTGACGGCAGGCTCAATCTCCGGCAAGATGATGCGCTGCCCGACGCTGATGAGTTCCGCCGACGACAGGCCGTTGATGCGGACCAGGTCTTCCGTCGTCGTGCTGTACTCAGATGCGATCCCGCTGAGCGTCTCGCCAGAGTCGACGATGTGGATGCGCTGCGGCTGGCTGTGGCGCAGCGGTCCCACCGGCGCGCCCGGCGCATCGGCCGCCCCAACTTCCCCGCCGCCCACTGCGGCAATGGTCAGCTTCTGGCCGACCTGCAGCGCGTCGCGGTCGGGCAGGTTGTTGAGGCGGGCGATGGCGTCGGGCGTTGTCTGGTAGCGCTGAGCGATGCCGAACAACGTGTCGCCTTGTTGGACGACGTAGACCATCGGCCCGTCGGCGGCGACGGGCGAGGCCAGGGCCGCGGCCATCAAGAGGACCAGGAGAACGGCAAGGCGCTTCATAGGCTGCTTAGTTATCCACCACGATACGCACGTTACATGGCGTCGGGAACTGGCCGCTGTTCTCAACCGCCGTCAGGCGTAGAACGTACTCGCCGTCCGGGACGGTCGTCGTATCCCAGGTCACGAGGGTCGTGCCTGTCTTGGCGTTGCGCACCACGTCGCCGATGCTGACAAAGTTGAACGGGGCGACGCCCTGGCCGTACTCGACCTTGTAGAACTGGAAGTTCGGGATGGTGGCCGTGCCGACGATGTCGATGATGCCGCTGACATGCTCACCCTGGCGCGGGTAGCTGAGGGACACGGCCGGGTTGCACACGGCGGGCCGCAGGTCAGGCTTGGGATGCTCGATGATCTGCGGTGGCAGCGGCTTCGGTTCCGGCCGGGGCGCGGGCTTCGTGCTGACGCCACAGGGGACGACGAGCACCTGGCCGACGTAGATCGCGTCGGCGCCCAGGTTGTTGGCGTCGCGTAGTGACTGCACGCTGGTGTTGTACCACGTGGCGATGCTGAACAGCGTGTCGTTGCGCTGAACGGTGTAGCGCGCGTTGCACGGCGGCGGGCCAGGCGGCGGTGGCGGCGGCGGCGCGATGACCACCGGCTGGACGACTACCTGGGGGGCGGGGACGATGACGACCTGGGCCGGCGGCGCGGCCACGACATCACACACGCGAATCGTCACGCCGGCGTGGATGTAGTTAGGGTTGATGAGGTTGTTGATCTGGATGAGCGAGGCCTGGCTCACCCCGAACTTAGCGGCGATGCCCGCCACCGAGTCGCCCGGCTGGATGGTGTACGGGATGCAACCGCCGGGCGCGGGGGCCGGGGCGGGCGCGGAGACCGGTACGACCGGCACGGGCGCCGTCCAGCCCGGCGAGACATAGTTGTGGACTGGCACCGTCAGGCGCGCCCCGACGACCAGGTGGTTCGGGTTGCGCAGACGGTTGGCGTTGATGATAAGGATGGGCGACGTACCGTACATGTCGGCGATGCCGTTGACCGTGTCGCCCCAGCGGACGACGTGGACAATTTGCCCGGAGTAGCCGGGGCGCAGCATCGCCTCCGCCGTCGCCGTTGCCCCGCCGGATGCGAGGCCGATGGCGACGGCTACACAGAGGATGAGGATGAACAAAATGCGTTTCATGACAGACCTCCCAGAATTACCCCTTGTCGCGTGGGTCGCTCGGCTCGTCCGATAGGTCCCCAATCTCCCTGGCCTTGAGGAAACGCTCGAACTCGCTACGCCGGATCCGATAAGAACCTTCGAGCTTGACGGCTCGCAGTTTGCCGGAGCGAATATAGCGGCGCACGGTGAAGACGCTGATTTGAAGTTGCTCGGCGATGTCTTCGGTCGTCAAATAGATGTCGTCCACGCCGTGACCCTCGAATCGCTCGCGTGTTATGTGTTGCTCGCTGCTGCTACATTATACCTTGCTTTCGGATAAATGTCAACGGCTTGACATAGATAAACGGCGGGCCGGGTCTCCACCCTTGTCAGGCCGCCCGTTCCGGGTATACTAGGGGCGAAAGCCGACTCAAGTTGGCGCTACAGACGAGTTGGGAGAGGTGGGTATGCTGCGGTTTCTGACGGCGGGTGAGTCACACGGCCCGGCCTTGCTAGGGATCATTGAGGGGCTGCCGGCGGGCCTGGCGCTGAGCGTCGCCGCCATCAACGCCGACCTGGCGCGGCGGCAGATCGGCTTCGGCGCGGGCGGGCGCATGAAGATTGAGAAGGACGAGGCCGAGCTGCTGTCGGGCATCGGCTGGAACGGCCCCGGCGCGGGCCTGACGACCGGTGGCCCAGTTGCACTGCGAATCGCCAACCGCGACTGGGCCAACTGGGAGCACAAGACGCCACCCCTGTTCAGCGTGCCACGCCCCGGCCACACCGACCTGGCGGGGGGCATCAAGTACGGCCATCTCTATGACATGCGCCTCGTGCTGGAGCGCTCGTCGGCGCGCGAGACGGCCATGCGTGTCGCCATTGGCGCGGTCGTCCGCCAGTTGCTCGGCGAGTTCGGTATCCGCGTCGGCTGCTACGTCACCCAGATCGGGCCGCTGCAAGCGAGCCTGGACGGCGTGCCCTACGAGGAGCGCTTCGCCCGCGCCGAGGCCAACGACGTGCGCTGCCCCGACCCTGAGCAGGCCGACCGGATGCGGGAGTTCATCCGCGAGACCATCAAGCGCCGCGATACCGTGGGTGGCGTGTTCGAGATCGTCGCGCTCGGCGTCCCGGCCGGCCTCGGCTCGCACGTCCACTGGGACCGTAAGCTCGACGGGCGGCTGGCGCAGGCGGTGATGAGCATTCCCGCCGTCAAGGGCGTCGAGATCGGCCCGGCGTTTGAGAACGCCGCGCGCTACGGGACCGAGGTCCACGACGAAATCCTCCTGGACGGCGGTGTGGTGACGCGTCACACCAACCGGGCGGGCGGGCTAGAAGGGGGCATCACGACGGGCCAGCCCATCGTCATCCGCGCCGCGCTCAAGCCCATCGCCACGACGCTCAACCCGCTGCGCTCGGTCGATTTGCTCAGCGGCGAGGCGACGACGACGAACTACGAGCGCTCCGACTTCACGGCGGTGACGCGAGGCGGTCCAATTGGCGAGGCGGTCGTGGCGTGGGTGCTGGCCGAGGCGCTGGTCGAGAAGCTGGGCGGCGACTCGCTGGCCGAGATGCGGCCGCGCTTCACCCAGATTCAGGCGGCGGCGCAGGTCCGCCCGCCGGTCCCTGTGCCTGGAACAGGCAAGGACGCCTAACCGCTTGCCACAGAACCTCTGACTGTCACCCCGAACGGAGTGAGGGATCTCCTCCGGAGACGTAGGCAGAGCAGATGCCTCACTGCGTTCGGCATGACCTTTGTCGCATCTTAAGGGCGCAATTCTGCGCGAGGCAGAGAATCAGCGGCTGCCGTAGGTAAGGTCGTGGCCCTGTCGCGCGTCACACTCGACGTATGGAGAGGTGCCAGAGCCCGGTTGAATGGACTCGACTCGAAATCGAGCGTGGCCGCAAGGTCACCGGGGGTTCAAATCCCTCCCTCTCCGCCTTCGGGCCGCGTCGTCTGGCGCGGCCCTTTTGCTTCCAGAGATTCAGACAGAATGAGCAGAATTGACAGAATTTAAGTCCTTATTCTGTCATTTCTGCTCATTCTGTCCTATTCAGGTGGCTTTGTGCGAACGGCGATTATCATCGGTGGTGGGATTGGTGGGCTGACGACGGCCATCGCGCTGCGCCGTGTGGGCATCGAGGCGACGGTCTACGAGCGCGCGCCCGAGCTAGGCGAGGTGGGGGCGGGCTTGACGCTGTGGGCCAACGCGGTCAAGGCGCTCCGCAAGTTGGGGCTGGCGCAGGCCGTCCAGGCGGCGGGCGCGCCGGGCCTGG
>CAZLBQ010000385.1:0-6356 GCA_964557745.1 uncultured Anaerolineales bacterium | reverse complement strand
GGCCCGCCGATGGTGCGCGCGCTGCTATAGATCAGGATGAAGGCGAAGATGAGGGGCACGGGGCCTTGCGTCCACGACAGGTAGGCCAGGCCGAGGGAGCCGAGAATCTCGAACAGGCGGCTGGTGACCGTCACGCGCTGGCGGTTGAAGCGGTCGGCGAGATGGCCGGCCGGCAAGGCCAGCAGCAGGACGGGCAGGAAGCCGGCTAGCCCGACGTTGCCCAGCACCAGGGGATTGCCCGTCCGCTCGTACAGTTCCCAGCCCAGGGCTGTACCCTGGATCATATAGCCGACGGCCGCGAAGGTGGACGCGGCGAACAGGAGGCGGAAGTTGCGATAGCGAAAGGCGACGGAGGGTTGGTAGCGTGTTGTCATCGGCTAATTATGGCTGAGACCGAGCGCGGCGTCCAATCAATTCGTCACTCCCCCGCCATTGGGACTATCATTGCTCCCGGCGCAACTGCGCGGGAGGATGAGGTGACCTCGTTCCGCCTGAAGCTCGGCATCTATCTGCTGTTCCTGGCCGTCTACCTGCTGACTGGCGCAGGGCACTTTATCAGTGTCAACCACGTCGTCATCTACCGCACGACGCAGGCCCTGGTTGAGCGCGGCAGCCTGGCCCACACTGAGCACCTGGAGGACACCGTCCAGGGACGCGATGGCCGCTACTACGCCGTCAGCGGGCTGGCGCAGCCGCTCCTCTCCATGCCCCTCTACGCAGTCGGCAAGCTGGTCGACACCCTCGCCTCCCCCGACCTGCGGCGCTACTTCGTCGGCCGCCCACGCGGCGTCTTCGGCGGTGAGGTCGCCGTCTTCTTTGTCGCGCTGTTCAATCAACTCGTCACGCCCCTCACCTGCCTCGTCCTCTTCCTCCTCTGCCTGCGGCTGGGCATCCCGCGCGGGCCAGCCTTCGCGACGACGCTGGCGTTTGGGCTGGGGACAGCGGCCTGGGCCTACGCCCACGATTACTTTACGCACCCGCTAGAGACCCTGTTCTTGCTGCTGGCAGTGTCTGCCCTGGTCGGCCATCACGAGCGCTTGAGCGTCCGCCACGCGGCTCTGGGCGGCGCGGCCTTCGCAGCGGCGCTCTTCACCCGCGTCAACCTCCTCGTCCTGGCGCCCAGCCTGGCCCTGTACGTCATCTGGGCGAGCCAGACCCCTATTGAGCTGCCGAGCGTAGCGGCGGCGCGCATCGTATCGTCCACCGCTGCGCCGACCACGGGACGCGGCCTGCGCTCGGCGGCCCGCCCCAGCCTGGCCTTCTGGCTGCCGGCGCTGGTGGCGCTCGCGGTGGAGGGCGCGCTCAATGCCGCCCGCTTCGGCTCGCCGTGGGCCGTCAACCCACTGGCGCAGGCGCAGGGCTTCGGCACGCCGCTCTGGTTCGGGCTGTACGGCAACCTGTTCAGCCTGGGGCGCAGCGTCTTCCTCTACTCACCGCCGCTGCTGCTGGCTCTGGCCGGTTGGCCCACCTTCTGGCGGCGGCAGCGGGCGGCGGCTGTGTTGTTCCTGGCGGTGGTCGTGAGTCTGCTGGTGTTCTACTCGCTCTACCTGGACTGGGACGGCGGCTGGGCCTGGGGGCCGCGCTTCCTCGTCGCCACCCTCCCGTTGCTCATCCTGCCGCTGGGCTACTTGCTGACCAATGCCTGGCGCATGACGCTGCTCGTCGTGGCGGTAGGTCTCGGCGCCGTCGTCCAATTGTTGGGCATCGCCGTCAACTACAACGACATCTACCCCGACTGGTTCAAGATGAAGCTAGAGCCTGAGAAAGCCTTCCTGTTCGTGCCTGACATCTCGCCTATCCCGACCCACTGGACGGCGCTGCTTGAGGGCCGTCACGTGGACCTGCGGCTGTTGGAGGTATACCAGGACTTTGGGCTGGCGGCGCTGCTAGCGACCGTCGCCGTCCCGCTGGCGTTGCTGGCCGTGGCCCTCGTGCTGCTCCGGCAAGGCTGGCAGGCGACGGGTGAGACAACCGCTCCGCGCTAGGATAACGCTTGTGGATAACGAACACACCCTGCCGTTGGCGAGCGTCCTGGAGAGCCTGCTGTTTGTGGCGACCGGGCCGGTGACGGTGGACCAATTAGCCCAGGCCGCCGACGTAGCGCCCGACGCCGTCGAGGCCGCGCTGCGCGAATTGGGCCAGGCGCTCGATGGACGCGGGCTGCGGCTCCAGCGGCTTGGCGAGCGGGTGCGGCTGACCACAGCGCCGGAGACGGCGCAGGCCGTCCAGCGGTTCCTGGGCCTGGGGCAGGACGCGCCCTTGACGCCCGCCGTCCTGGAGACGATGGCGATTATCGCCTATCGGCGGCCCATCACCAAGCCGCAGATCGAGGCGGTGCGCGGTGTGGGCGCGGACCACGCCGTGCGGACGCTGTTGGCACGCGGCTTGATTGAGGAGGTGGGGAGGGCGGAAAGTGTGGGGCGGCCGGTCCTGTACGCGCCGACGGCGCGCTTTCTCGAACACTTCGGGCTGCCCGACCTGGACAGCCTGCCGCCACTAGGGGAAGGAAACAAGGAGGGAGAACAGTGAGCCGGGTAGCGAGCAGCGGGGCTTACGTCTGAGCCAGGACTTTTACCTCTTGCTCAAGCCGGCCGTTGAGGCGGTCCTTCTCCACTTCGAGGTCGTAGCGCATTTGTAGATTGAGCCAGTAGCGTTCCGACAGACCGAAATAACGGGCGAGACGGAGGGCAGTGTCCGCGCTGATGGCGCGCTTGCCATGCACAATCTCATTGATGCGGCGCGCGTCGACGCCTACATCACTCGCCAGCCGGTACTGGCTGATCCCCAACGGGATGAGGAACTCCTCAAGCAGGATTTCACCAGGGTGAATGGGTGGGAATTTCGCCTCTGTCATGAGAAGGTCTCCTATCAGTGATAGTCTGTAATCTCGACTTCAAAAGCGTCGCCATCGTGCCATTCAAAACAGATGCGCCACTGATCGTTGATCCGAATGCTGTACTGACCTTCGCGGTCGCCCCCTAACTTCTCTAGTCGATTACCGGGTGGCACGCGTAAGTCCTCCAGGCGCTCCGCCGCCTCCAATTGCACCAGTTTCCGCCACGCCAGCCGGTGGATGTCAGGCGGTAAGCGCCGCGAGAAGTGCCGCTGAAAAATGCGCTCCGTTTCGCGGTCCCGAAAGGACTTGATCATAATGATAATCATAGTGCGTTGCGCCATTACTGACAAGTGGTGATGCCCATTCTCTCGGAGAAGCGGGATGATGTATAATTGACGCCGTCTCATGAGGCGGAGGAGGCAGGTATGGCGGAAGAGCGGTTGCAGAAGGTCCTCGCGACGGCGGGTGTCGCGTCGCGGCGGCACGCCGAGGAGATGATCGCGGCGGGCCGCGTCAGCGTCAACGGCGAGGTCCTGACCGAGATGGGCGTCAAGGTCGATCCGGACCGCGACCGCATTGAGGTCGACGGCCAGCCTGTCTCGGCCGGCGTCCGCGTCTACCTCGCCGTCAACAAGCCGGACGGCATTGTGACGACGGCCGAGGACGAGCTAGGCCGCCAGACGGTGCTGGACCTCATCCCGAAAGAGTTCGGCCGCGTCTACCCCGTCGGCCGGCTGGACATGGAGAGTCGGGGCCTGGTCCTCCTCACCAACGACGGCGACATCGCCCACAAGCTCACCCATCCCTCGTTCGAGCACGAGAAAGAGTATCGCGTGCGCGTGGCGGGCCAGCCCGGCCAGCGCGCGCTGGACGCGCTGCGCCAGGGGATTGAATTGGACGATGGGCCAACGCTGCCCGCCGAGGTCGAGGTGCTGGAGCGTAAGCGCGACTCGTCCTACCTGCGCGTGACGCTGCGCGAGGGGCGCAAGCGCCAACTGCGCCGCATGTTCGACGCCATCGAGCATCCCGTGCGCGACCTCATCCGCACCCGCATCGGCCCCATTCAGTTGGGGACGCTGCCGCCCGGCGAGTGGCGGCGGCTGTCGGCTAAAGAACTGTATGCCCTGCGGCGGCTGGCCCAGGGTTATGAGGTGGAGCCGGTCGCACCGCCGCAGACGCCGAACCGTGATCTGGGGACGGTGGAGCAGCCGGCGGCAGGCAGCGCGGCCGGCGGCCGGCGGCCGGCGGCCGGCGGCGGGCGGCAGGCGGAAGCCCGTAGCGCCGACTTCAGTCGGCAGCCGGCAGAAAGCGGCCGGCAGCAGGCGGAAGGCAGCAGGCAGCAGGCAGCAGCCGGCAAGCCGCAGGCAGCAGGCAGCAGGCAGCGAGCCGCGGGGCAGGGGAGCCGCGGGGCGGGCGAGAGGGCTGAGCGGCCCTCACCGCGCCCGGCTAATAGAGGGCGGCGGAGCGAGGGAGAAGAGGGTCGCGGCGAGCGGCCCGCCTCGCGCTCCGCTTTCCAGGGGCGTGGGCGCGAGACTGACGAGCGGCGCGGGGGAAGCGCGCCGCGCCGCCAGCGTGACGCGTTTAGCGACATCCTGCCGGATGAGCGAGATTCATCGCCCAGGCGCGAGCGCGACAAGCCGGCCGAGCCTCCACCGGCCCGGAGCGCCCGCTCGGCCGGGCGGCGCGCCGAGACCCGCCGCGTCGCCTCCGGCTCAGATGAACTGGGGGAAGCGGGCAGCCGGTCCGCGCCGCGTGGCAGCACGCCACGTCGGCCTGGCCTGCCGACACCGCCCGCCAAGCCAAAGAAGCCGCGCCGGGCAGCGGCGCGCCCCCCGTCTCAGCCCTCATCCCGGAAGAAGCGCTCTCGCTGAGGCGCGCGATGCCCAACCCGTTTTACGTTTCAGGACGGTCGCATGACAATGGAAACGAGAACCCCGACAGCCGCGTATCCAACGGAGTGGCCGTCCGTTATAGCCATTGATGGTCCGGCGGCGTCGGGGAAGAGCACGGTCGGGTCGCGTGTGGCGAAGCGACTAGGGTATTTGTACTTTGACTCGGGTGTGCTGTATCGTGCGCTGACCTGGCTGGCGCTCCAGTCCGGTCTGGACCTGAGTGACGGCGTGGCCCTCGCTGGGTTGGCCGCGCGGACGCCGATTCGGGTCGGACCGCCCACTGCTGCCGATGGACGACAGTACACCGTCGAAGCCGAGGGGCGAGATATCACCTGGGACATTCGCCGTCCCGAAGTGGACGTCAACGTGTCTGAGGTGTCCCAGCATCGGGCGGTACGGGGGGCGCTCATCCACCAGCAACGCCGCATTGCCGAGGCCGGGCGGGTGGTCATGGTCGGCCGTGACATCGGCACCGTTGTCCTGCCCGACGCGCCGCTGAAAATCTATCTCGACGCGGCGGTCGAGGCGCGGGCCGAGCGGCGCTATCGCGAGCGCCTGGCGCGGGGGGAAGCGGCCAATTACCAATCCATCCTCGACGACATGCGCCGCCGTGACCGAATTGACGGCGGACGCGCCGTGGCGCCCATGAAGCCGGCCGCCGACGCCGTGATTATTGACACGACGCGATTGTCGTTTGAAGACGTCATCGACCACGTGGTCCACCTCGTGCGCGAGGGGCAGCGCGCCCACGGCGCCCAGCGCCAGGGATAACACCATACCCAACGCATGTCGTCGCCCTTCTTCCTGCGCTTGTCGACGCCGGCGCGAACGCTGCTGCGCCTCCTGGCGCGTCTCCTGTTCAACCTGCTGACGCGGTGGGAAGTGCGGGGGGCCGAGAACGTCCCGCCGACCGGAGCGGCGCTCATCGCCTCCAACCACCTCGGCCACCTCGACGCGCCGCTGGCGCTGGCCGCGTGTCCGCGTGAGACGGAGGTCGTGGCCCTGGCTGATCTGGACAAGGTTCCTGGCACGCGCCACCTGCTCCGCTGGTACGGTGTGATCTGGGTGCGCCGCGACCAACTCGACCGCGACGTATTGCGCCAGGCGCTGGCCGTCCTGGCGCAGGGCAAGCCGCTGTGGCTGGCGCCGGAGGCGGGCATCAGCCCAACCGGGGCGCTGGAACCGGGGCGCAACGGGGTGGCGTGGCTGGCGGCGCAGAGCGGTGTCCCCGTCGTCCCGGTGGGCATCACAGGGACGGAGCAGGCGCTGGCGGCGTGGCGGCGGCTGCGGCGGCCCACCATCACCATTACCTTCGGCCCTCCCGTGACGCTGACCGTCCCGGACGGCATAACTGCCGCCGAGCGGCGCGCGCGGCTGGCCCAGAATACCGAGACCTTGATGGTTCATATCGCCGCGCTGTTGCCTCTTTCCTATCGGGGAGCCTACGCATGAAGCCGACCTGGTTGCGTCGCCTGGGCTATTTCCTGCTGCCCCTGGCCTTCCGCCTCCTGCTGAAGTTCGACGTTCAGGGGCGGGAGCACATTCCGCCGAGCGGCCCGCTCATCGTTGCGCCCAACCACGCCAACTTCGTCGACCCGTTTGTGCTGGAGTGGCAGTTGCACCTGGCC
>CAZLBQ010000384.1:0-6363 GCA_964557745.1 uncultured Anaerolineales bacterium | reverse complement strand
GGTTGGAGTGCGTGTCGGGGTGTTGGTGGGCGGGGTGGCGACCTGCGAGTCGAGATCGACCTGCCAGGTGCCGACCTCGCGGGCCGGGAGTTCGCGGACGAAGGCGGGATCGACGACGTTCTCGGCGAGGACGGTGGCGGTCCAGCCGGTGGCGCGGTTGGGGGCGATTTTGGTGAAGTGGACGACGAGGGTATCGCCCGGTTCGGCACCTTCGATGTAGAAGGGGCCGGTCTGCGGGTTGCCCGGCGGGGTGACCTGCGCGCCGCTCGCGTCGCAGCCACGCGCGTCGACCGTCGTCGTGACGACGGTGTCGCCGTCGGCGATGCGCAGCACGGGCGCGTGCGAGCCGAGGGTGCGATGGTAGTGGGTGGGGGTAAAGGTATGCGTCGCCATGCGCTACTCCCAGGCGCGGTACCAGACGCCGGTGCACTCGGGCAAGAGGGTCAACCCCTCCTGCTGGATGCGGTCGGCCAACGCGTCGCCAAAGAAGAAGCGGGTCAGCTCCTCGGCTTCGGCGAGCGAGGCGAATTGGTAGTCGGTGCGAATCCAGGTGGCGGTGAAGCCCTGCTCGTCCTCCAGCCAACGGTAGAGTTGAGCCAGACCGTCGTGGGGCGGCTGGGGTGCCTCATGGCCCGTGCCCAGGGTCTCCAGGAGGACGGCCGTCCCGCGTGGACGCAGGACGCGGCGCATCTCGGCCAGGGCGCGGCCCACCTCGTCACGCCAGGTCATGGGGTACCAGCCGACGGCATGGCCGAAGCTCCAGCCCTCGATGGCGAGGTCGGCGCAGTCAGCGGGGACGGGCAGGGCTGTGTTCTCACCGACGCCGACGCGCCAGTTGGTCAGCGTCGTCTCTTCCAGGCGCTCACGCGCGACGTCGAGCATGGCCGGGGCGGCGTCGAAGGCGAGGATGGAGCGAACGCGCGGGGCGAGGAGCCGCGTCAGGCGGCCCGTGCCCGCGCCAAACTCGACAACGTCTAGGCCGGCCAGGGGCCGAATCGCCTCGAGCGCGGCGAGGATGTTGTTGTGGATGTCCTCCCGCGCGACGAGGCGGTCATAGCGGTCGGCGTGATGGGCGTAGATGGCGCGAAAGTCAGTCATGGGGTAATCATAACCGACCTCTGGCTGGGTGTCAATGACCAGGGCCGGAGCATCTCGCTCCGGCCCTGCTGTTGTCCGCTGCGCGGCCAGGTTACTTCTTGGGCGCGTTTTCCTTCAGGATGTCGTTCGCCTTGCCGACGGCGGTATCGAGAAGCTTCTTGGGATCGGCCGTGGCGTCGGTGATGACCGGGCTCATGACCTGCTTGTCGATGAGGTCGCGCACCGGGTCGTAGCCCGCGACGGGCGACTCGACCATGGTGTACTGCGTCCAGTCGAACATCTTGGCATACGAGTCGGCGGCAGAACCCCACTTCGGATCGGCCTTGTAGGCCTTCACCACCTCGTCCTTGGCGCTCTGGCGAACGGGCAGGTAGCCGGTGTTGATGGCCCACTTGGCCGTCTGCGCCTTCTCACCCAAGAACTTGATGACGAGCCACGCGGCGAGTTCCTTCTCTGGTGTCGTCTTGTAGACCGAGACGCTCGCGCCGTAGAGGTTGACGGCGGGCTTGCCCGTGTTGGGCAGCTGGGCGATGTCCCAGGCGAACTTGCCGCCCTTGCTGACGGCCTCCTGGTAGAAGGGCAGACCCGACGACGAGGCGAACACGAACAGCACTTCACCGTTGGCGAAGCGATTCTGCTCACCGTTGCGCTCGCTGGTGGGAATCTCGACGGCGCACTTGTTCTTGAACATGCGCTGGATCATCGCCACGGTGTCCTGGCCGGCCTGGCTGTTGAACACATAGGACTGGCCGTCTTCGGCCAGGATGCGGCCGCCGCGCGAGAAGACCTGCGAGGCGAAGTTCGAGGCGTCGTGGCGGAAGGCCCAGCCGGTCTTGCCGCTTTCAGCGGCGGCCTTGCAGGCGGCCTCTTCCCACGTCTTCCAGTCCTTGGGCGGCTCGTTGTAGCCGAGCTTCTTGAGCCAGTCGACGTTGTAGTACATGACTTCCATGGAGCGCTGGGTGGGGAAGCCGAGGCGCTCACCCTGGAACTGCGGGTTGAGGTCGCTGTCCAGGAAGGTCTGGAAGTAGTCCTTGAGGTCGGCCTCGCTCAGGCCGTACTTCTTGCTCTTGAGGAAGGGGTTGAGGTCGACAACAGCGCCTTGGGCGCGGTAGAAGGCGGCCTGGTTCTGGTAGGCAACGGAGATCTCGGGCGGCTGGCCGGCCTGGATGGCGGCGTTGACCTTGTTGTAGACGTCGGGGTAGGACGCGCCTGCAATCTCAGCCTTGGCCTTGATGCCGTAGGGGTTGGACTTGTTGAACTCGTCCAGCATCGACTGGAGCAGATCCTGGTCCTTCTGGGGCCGGTTGTGCCAGTAGGTGACTTGGACGTTCTTGCCGGTCAGATCAATGGCGTCCACCTCGTCGGCGGACTTGGGCGGGTTATTGACGGTCACTTTCGCAGCGGGGGCCGCCGGGGCCTGGGTGGGCGCAGCAGCGGCTGGGGCCTGCGTCGGCGCGGCGGGCTTGGGCGCTTCCTGCTTGGGAGCAGCGGCGGCGGCGGTGGGTTGAGCGGCGGGCTGCTGCGCCGTGCCAGCGCCACCACCACCGCAGGCGACCACGACGGCGAGCAGGGCCGCCAGGGCCAGGATGATCACGAGCCATTTCATTGGACGCATGGGTTTTGACCTCCTCCTTGGGGTCGTGAAAAATGGGGGCCGAATTGAGATTTAGCCCTTAATACCAGTCGAAATGACACCTTGAACAAAGTACTTCTGGGTGAAGAAGTAGCAGATGATGACAGGCGCAGCAACCATGGTGGCGAAGGCCATCAGCAGATGGGTGTTGGTGCCACCCTCGCCGACGACGAACTGTTGCAAGCCGACGGCCAGGACGCGCATGTTGCTGTCGCGGGTGACGAGCAGCGGCCACTTGAAGCGGTCCCACGACCAGATGAAGTTGAGCAAGGCGATGGTAACGATGGCCGGCTTGCTGAGCGGGATGACAATGGCGAACAGGTAGCGCAGGTGGCCCGCCCCATCCATGACAGCGGCATCAAACAGGTCTTTGGGAATCTGCATGAAGAACTGGCGCAGCAGGAAGATGCCGAAGACGCTGACCAGGAAGGGGACGATGAGCGCCCAGTAGGTGTTGTACCACTTGAGGTTGAACATCATGACCACTTTGGGCACCAGCGTCAGGTCAGGCGGGACCATGATGGTGGCGAGGATGATGAGAAAGACGATGTTCTTGCCGGGCAGGTCCATCTGGGCGAGAGGGTAGGCGGCCAGGACAGATGTCAGCAGCACGCCAGCGACGGTGGCAGCGGTGACGATAAGGCTGTTGGCGAAATAGCGCCACATGAGGGGGATCTGCCACTCCTTATCGAAGCCGATGGTGGTAATGGCCTCGGGGTAGTTCTGGAATTGGAGCGACTCGCTGCCCAAGGGGGGCCAGGGCCAGAAGTTATTGGCGATGACATCCCCGTACGTCTTGAGGGAGGTCATGACCATATAAATGAACGGAATGACCGACACCACGGCGCCAAGGATGAGGATGCCGTAGATTAGGGCGCGCGACAGCGAGAACGGACGGCGCGGCGTGGGTTTGGCGATAGGACGGGTGGCGGAGGCCATCGCAGACTCCCTCAGCTCAATCGTAGATGACGCGCCGGCCGGCGACGCGGTTCTGAACAATGGTCAGGACAAGGATGACGGCGAACAGGATAAACGATAACGCGGCGCTGTAGCCGTAGCGGTTGAACTCGAAGAGTTGCTTGAAGATGAGGATACTCGCCGTCGTTGTGGCGTCACCGGGGCCGCCCTGGGTCATGACGTAGATGTGGTTGAAGGCCTGGAAAGTACCGATGACGGTGAAGATGAGCAGGAAGAAGGTGGTGGGCGAGAGGAGCGGGAAGGTAACGTAGCGGAAGAGCCGCCAACCGCTCGCGCCGTCGACCTTAGCGGCGTCGTATAGCTCGGCTGGGATGTTGCCCAGCCCGGCCAGGAAGATGGTGATGTCGTAGCCGACGAAGACCCACGTGGTGTAGATGATGAGGGCGATGAGGGCCAGACTGGGGCCGGCGGCCCAGGCAGGCGGGATGACGCCTAGCGGGCGGAGCATCAGGGTGAAGATGCCCGTCGGTTCGTTGAGCCAGCGCAGCGGATCGATGCCGAAGAACTTGAGCACCTGGTTGATAAGCCCCTTGTCGGGGCTGTATAGGTAGCTCCAGATGGCGGCGGAGGCGACAGTAGAGGTGATGTAGGGCAGGAAGAACAGGACGCGGAACGCCTGCTGGCCGCGAATGCGCTGGAAGAGGAGATAGGCCAGGAAGAGACCCAGACCCAACTGGACCGGGACCGAGATGAGGGAGTACATGGCGGTGACGAGGAGGGAGTGCCACATCTCCGGGTCACGGAAGGCACGCGTATAGTTGTCGGCGCCGATGAAGTCGACGCAGCTCAAGCGCCAGTTGCAGGTGCTGATGTAGAGGCCGTAGAACAGGGGGAAAAACTCGAAGACGAGGAGAAGTATCAGGGCGGGCGCGAGCAAGGCATAGCCGAGGGCGACCTCGCGGGCGCGCCGTTGGCGCTGGGCCATGGTGCGTCGTTCTACTGCCGGGCGGACCGCCGTCTCGGTCGCCATCCTACCTCCCCCAGGTCCAACACTGGACCGGCATGTGCTTCACTTAACGGAGCCAACAATACTGACTGCTACCCAAATTATGCACCCGTGTCGCGGCGCTTGCAACTTCCTTGCCAGCGGGTAGGGGCTCCCCTCGTGGCGGCCTGGGCAAGGGTAGGGACAAGACCTGGCCCGGAGGCTAAAGGCCTGTGACACGGGTGTAGCGCTCCAGCCAATCGACAACGCGGGCGTTGAAGTCGACGCGGTGGCTGGGACGACCGGTCAGGATCATGAGGTGGCTGCCGCCTGGGTAGCGAACGAACTCGGTGGGTACGCGCCCGACCGCGACCAGCCCGACGTACAACTCCTCACCCTGACCAATGGGGCAGCGGTCGTCGGCCTCGCCGTGGACGATGAGCGTGGGCGTGGTCACGCGCTCGACATAGTTGATGGGCGACAGGCGGCGGAAGCGTTCGCGATCCCGGACAAGCTCGCCGTCCATCTCCCACGACCCAAACCACATACCAATGTCGGAGGTCCCAAAGAACGACTCGAGGTTGGTGACAGGCGCGCCGACGACGGCGGCCTTGAAGCGCTCGCTGTGGGTGATGATCCACGAGGTCATGAAGCCGCCGTAGGAGTAGCCCGCCACGGCCAGGCGGTCCGCGTCGGCGATACCGCTCTGGATCAGCGCCTCCACGGCCGCCTCTTGCTCGGGCAGGTCATACTCGCCCCAGCGGCCTCGGATGCCGTGGGCGAAGGCCTTGCCGTAGGAGCCAGAGCCGGTCGGGTTGAGCGCGAGAACGGCCCAGCCGTGCGCCGCCAGGATATAGCGGTAGAAGTAGCCATGCACGAAGGCCGCGCCGTGGTAACTGTGCGGGCCGCCGTGAATGTCGACCAGAAGCGGAGCCGGACCCTCAGCGCCGACCGGGTGAAACACCCAGCCGTCGAGCGTGCCGCCGTGCGGGGAGGGGAATGCGCGGCGCTCGACACGCGGCAGTGCCCACTGGGCCAGAAGGTCGGCGTTGACGTGGGTCAATTGCCGCTCGTCGCTGCCGTCGCCCTGGCAGACATAGACATCGCCCGGCTGGAGGGGGTCGGTGGCAGTGAAGGCGATGCGGTTGGCGGTTGGCGACAGGCTGGCCGAGGTGATCTGCCGCTCGCCGCCAACGACAGTGGTCACTTCCCCACTCGTGACCGCGACGCGGCACACGTGGTGGCAGCCCGCATCGGCCATGACGACGGTCAGGCTCTGGCCGTCGGCGGACCAGAACGGCCCAGGTGTGATGAGCGGCACGGCGTAGATGATCGCCCCCCGATCGTAGTGGGCGGTGAGGCGGCGTGGGTTCTGGCCCTCGGCGTCGATGAGCCAGATGCGCAGGAGGGCTTCGCCCAACCCCGGCTCCTGCTCATCCACACCCAGGCAGGCGATGGTTGCGCCATCCGGCGACCACGAGGGGGAGATGGCGCGGCCAATGGTGGACGAGATGGCGCGGGCGTTAGCCCCGTCCGCGTCCATGACCCAGATGTCGGACACGTTGTAGTCGGCGACGCCGTCGCGAGTACGGCTGCACGCCAGGCGCGTCCCGTCGGGGGACCAGGCCGGCATGCGATAGCCCGCCGTGCCCTGGGTAATCTGCCGCGCCTCCCCGCCGTCCGCAGGCACGACGAACAGGTGGTTGACGGCGTCGAAGGTGTAGCCCGC
>CAZLBQ010000383.1:0-6378 GCA_964557745.1 uncultured Anaerolineales bacterium | reverse complement strand
AGCCACCAGCTCCTCAATTTGACAGCATTCCATACTGGTAGTATCAGGGCGTCAGTATGATGGTCATACTATGAGGAGCACAGTATGGCAACCTTTGTGAAGCGAGTCCAGACTGTTCTAACCCCTGATCAGTACGCCACTCTAGAAACGATAGCCGAGGAGTCCGGCAAGCCCATCAGCTGGCTGGTCCGAGAGGCGATTGAACGGGTCTACTTCCGGGACGCCGAGGCGGCGCGTCGCCAGGCGGCCCTGGCGACCCTCCTCGCTCTCGACGCGCCCGTGGCGGACTGGCCGCAGATGGAAGATGAAATCATCGAAGGGGCCTTGGAATGACCTCGGCCGCCGTCTTCGTCGACGTGAATATTCCCATGTATGCGGCGGGACAGGATCACCCCTATAAGCCGGCGTGCGTCTGGGTGATGACCGAAATCGCTGCCCAGCGTTTGGAGGCCGTCATCGACACCGAGATCATCCAGGAAGCGCTACACCGCTTTGGCGCACTCCGGCGCTGGGAGACGGGTGAGAAGATGGCGAACACCCTGTGCGCCCTGTTCCCCCTGATCCACCCAGTCACGCGCGAAGAAGCCCAGCGGGCTGTGGCCCTGTTCGCTGAGTTCGCGCCGTGCGGACCTCGCGCCCGGGATTTGGTTCACGTGGCGGTGATGCGACAGCATGGCATCAGCCGCATTATCTCAACCGACAGACACTTCGACCTTATCCCCGACCTCACTCGTCTTGACCCGCAAGCCCTCTATGACGAGGCTCATCGGTAGCACACCCTCAGCTGCGCCTCGCCAGGTTACTGCGCCACGGGTGCGAAGGTCCGAATGAAGTTGATGACGTGCCAGCGGTCCTCGACCGACAGGCTGGCCTTAAACGGTGGCATGCTCGTCCCAAGCACTCCATCCGAGACCCAGGCGAACAGATCGCTATCGGTATGCCCGGCCGCCATGTGGACGCGGAAGTCGGCCGGGCGCGGGTTGAGGGAGGCCGCGAGAGGTCCGTCGCCCCGCCCGCGTGAGCCGTGACAGATTTGACACTCGTCACGATAGATCGCCTCGCCCCGCGCCAGCGACGCCTGCGTCGAGGCGACCTGGCTCGGAGCCGCGCCAGCGCTGCCCGACGCCTGGACATCGGTCGGCGGCGGGCGCAAGACCACGACGCCCGCTGTGGCGACCAGCGCCACCAACAGCAAGGCCGTGGCCGCCCCCGCCGGTGAGCGCAGCCCACTGGTCCGCCGCACGTAGACGGCCAGGCCGAGCAAGACCAGCAGCGCCACCAGCCCAGCCGTCAGCAGCGCGAGCGGCGCGGTGAGCATCGTCACCAGAGTCGGCTGCGAGGTTTCCGGGGCAGCGCTCGTCGGCGTGACGACAAACCGAAACGCGGTACGCTCGTCGTCGCGGCCCGCCCGCCGCACCAGGCTCTCCACCTGCCAGCGCCCTTCGACGCCGACAAAGCCGCCGCGCACGCTATAACGCCCATCGCCTTGCGGCTGGGCCACCTGAACGGTCGTCCCCATGTCGCGCGAGAGATAGGTGAAGCGCATGTCCACCCGCTCGGCGTTGTCCACCGGGCGGCGCTGGCCGTCGAGGACGCGCATGGTGAAGGTGTTGACGCCGGGGCGGGCGGGCGTGATGGTGAGCGTCAGGCTCAGATCGCCGGCCGGCAGCGTCATCTCCAGCGGCCGCGTCGCCACCAGCCGCTCGTAGGTCTGGCGCGCGGGCGGCACGCTCGTCAGCACCCCCGCCGCCAGCAGCACCAGCGCCGCCAGCATCGCCTCGCCGCGCACCATTACGCTGAAGCGGTGGCCGAGGATGGACACTCGACCGCCGTCGGGGGCGACAGCCGCCGCCAGGCGCGGGCTGAGGACGAGCAGGTTCACCGCGCCCAGGAGCAGCAGCGGCGCGAACAGGGCCAGTTTCACCAGCAGGCTCTTGCCGTAGACGGTCTGACCGAGCGCATCCAGGCTGCCGACGTGGAGCCACGCCAGGTACACGCCGGCTGTCACCAGCGCGGCCAGCGCCGCGACGGCCAGGCCGGAGAAGCGCGGGATGAGGCGCGCCAGGAACGCCCAGCGTTGGGGCGAGGGCAGCGCCGCCAACCCGGCCGGCAAGACGAGGGTCAGCACAAACAGGCCGCCAACCCACACGGCGACGCCCATGAAGTGCAGCCAGTCCATAGCGACGGCTGGGCCGGCCAGCGCCCCGAGCGCCGCGCTGTGGCTGTTGAGGCTGTTGACGAGGATAACGCCACTCGCCAACAGCAAGATGAGGGCGCTTTGCCCCGGCCGGCGTCGCGTCAGCCACAGGGTGGCCGCCAGCGCGGCCACCAGGACGGCCCGCATCAGCCACAGGGTTCCATAGCGTGTCCCAAACAGGAGTTGCCCAACCGCGCCCGGCCCACCGCCGGTGTCCGCCGTCTGCGCGATGAGGGCCAGGAGCGTCGCGATGGCGAGAACCGCCCAGCCGGCCCAGAGCAGGCGACGCAGGCGAGGCTGCATGGGCGGCAGAAGCGTGGTCGACAGGCGCAGCCGCCGCGCCAGGGGGATGAGCACCATCTGCCAGCACAACGCCGCGCCAAGCAGCGCCGCCGTGCCCAGGTAGCCCAGCCAGCGGCTGACCGCGTCCCAGGGCAAGACCGCGCTGGTATCGACTACCGGCGCGGACGTGGTAGGGGCCTCCACGCCAATCAGCAGGCTGTACGAGCCGCGCGCGATATGCCCATCGACCTTCGACAGCGTCTGCCAGGTGACGGTGTACACGCCCCTGTCGAGGGGCGGCAGGGAGACCCTCATCGAAGGCGGATCACCGGGAACGACGGCGCTATCGCCTCGGTCCACCCGCGCCCCGCTCGCGTCCAGCGCCTGGACCTGGGAGAAGCCCGGCTCCAGCGGCTCGGTGAACCACAGTTGGAGACGCGGCGGCGACGTGTCGAGGACGGTGTCGGGCGGTGGATCGGCGCGGTCAAGCTGGGCGTGGGCCAGGGCCACGCGGCCCCCCGCCGACACCAGCGCGACGAGCGCCAGGCAGCCGACAATGACGAGCCTCAGCCTGGCAATACTCGTCACTTCCCACCTACGCGCGCCCCTGCCGCCGTCGGTGTCCGCCGCGCCTGGGTGAAGGCCAGCCCACCCAACACCAGCCCGGCCAGACCGGCCACGAGGCCGGCGACGCCTAGCATCTGGGCTTGGGCCGCCTTCTGCTCGGCCGCCACTAGAGCGGGGCTTGGCGCCGCCGCATCGCCGGCCGGGAACAGGATGGCCTGGGTTCCCTTGACACCGTCGAACTTGCCGTCCGCCGAGTCGAACGTCTCATCGACCGCCGTGCCCTCGATGGTCCCAGAGAAGCGGAAGCGATAGTCACCTTCGCGGGTCGGGATGATGTCGGCGGTGTAGGCGCCTGGCGAGCGGAACACAGCGCGCAGTGGGACTTCGCCCTTCTGAGCGCCCTGGACTATCTCAGCCTTCAGCGTCTTCTCCAGGCCCTCGACCGGCTGGTTCGTCGCCGTGTTGGTGACGACCAGGCTGATGCCGTTCTTCTGGCCGACGTAGGCCGGCTCGCCGCTCCAGCCGACGACGAACCGATACTTGCCCGCCACGTCTCGTGACTCATGGGCCAGGGCCACCAGGGGCAGGGCGACGAGTAGCGTCAGCCCGACGAGAAGCCCCGACGCGACACGGCGCGACAAACGAACCATCAGCTTAGGTCTCCTTGTAGTGCAGTCCTCACTTACCCAGCGCCGCTTTGACGTCGGGCAGCATCTGGTCGGCGGGCCACTCGGCCGGATACATGGCGCGCACGTTGCCCGCCGGGTCGATGAGATAGGTCACAGCGGAGTGGCCGATGACGTCGTAGACCTTCGTGTCCCACTCCGCGGCCGAGGGCGTCGGCGCGTCCGGACCGCCCGGATCGACCTGGACGTGGTACGCCGCCCACACCTGGCGCAGCGCCTGGGTGGGGCCGGTCAGGCCGATGAACTGCGGGTCGAACGCCTGGAGGTAGTCGGTGAGGCGCTGCGGCTTGTCGCGCACCGGGTCCGTCGTAACAAAGACAACTTCGACCTGCGCCGCCTGCGCGCCCAGGTCGCGCCGCACCTGGGCCAGTTGGGCCAGGGCGATGGGGCACACATCGGGGCAGTTGGTATAGCCGAAGTTGAGCAGCACGACCTTGCCGCGCTGGTCACTGAGGCGGAAGGTCTGGCCGCGCTGGTCGCTCAGGGTGAAGTTGGGCGCGGGGCGGGCGGGTTGGGTATCCGAGGCGGGTGGCGGTTCAGAGCGACAGGCAGCCAGGACCAGCAGGGTCAGGACCGCGGCCACGCACAGGGCGCGCCGCGAGAGACGAAGCACCATAGGAAAACTCCGCATCACCACTTGACGTGGTTCAATTATAGGCGGTGAGTGGGGCGGATTCAAAAGCTGGGGCTACGCGCCGTTGAGGTCCCACAACAGGCGGAGGCCGGTGAGGGTGAGGGCCGGGTCAACGATGTCGATGGCCGAGGTAAGGGGCGCGATGAGATGGACCAGGCCGCCGGTCCCGACGACGCGGGGCGGCGGGTTGTCGCCGGGCAGCGCGAGCTTGAGCCGCGCCAGCACGCCCTCAATCAGGCTGACGAAGCCGAAGATAAGCCCCGACTGGAGGGCCTCGCCCGTGTTGCGCCCGACGAGAGTGGGCGCACCGGCCAGGTCGATACGCGTCAGGCGCGCTGCGGAGCGGCTGAGAGCGTCGCCGGCGGTGCGCAGGCCGGGCGCGATGGCCCCGCCCAGGAAGGCGCGCTCGGCGTCCACGACGTTGAACACCGTCGCCGTGCCCAGCGCCAGGGTGATGACCGGCGCGCCGTAGAGGTGGGCGGCGGCAGCGGCAGCGACCAGGCGGTCCGCACCCAGGGTCGTCGGCGTCTCGTACTTCATCGCCAACCCGGTGCGAATGCCGTGGCGCACCACCAGCAGGTCCAGGCCCAGGTAGACCCTGACGGCCTGGACCAGGGTCTGGGTCACGGGCGGGACGACCGAACTCAGGATGGCGTGGTGGATGCGGTACGGCGGCCCGCTGTCAAGGAGCCGCCGCAGCACCATGCCGTACTCGTCGGCAGTCTGCGCGCGGTCGGTCGCCACCTGGAAAACCTCGACCAGCCGCTCGCCGTCAAACAGGCCGTATTTCACATTCGTGTTGCCGACATCAATCGCCAGGAGCATAACGCGGCCCTTACGGCAGCTGCGCGGGGATGAAGTCGTTGCTGAAGGCCTTGCTGACGTCGACCGGCGTCTGGATCAGGCCCACGTCACGCATGAACTTCGCCGACGTCTGCCACGCCGCAGGGTCGCTCTGGCCGAGCTTGTCGCTCTTCCAGAAGCCCAGCGAGGCGTCGAGGGTGGCGCGCTGAGCGTCGCGCGTCTTGGCGGCCTCGGGGACGGCCTTGAGGGTGCTCTCGAACGCGGCGTCCGGGTTGGCGAGGGTGTCGCGCAGGCCGCGCAGGCTGGCGCGCACCATGCGCCGCACCAGGTCAGGGTTGTCGGTGATGGTCTTCTCGTTGGAGATCAGGCCGTTAGCGACGAGGTCGATATACTGCGAGACTTCGATGACGTTGGGCGTCTGCCCCTGCTGCTTGAGTTGGAGCGGCTCGTTCATTGAGTAGCCCACCGCCGCGTCCACCTTCTTCGCCAGCAGGCTCTCGACCTGGGTAAAGCCGATGGCGGGCAGCGTCAGGTCCTTCTCGTCCATCTTGGCCGCGTACAGCAGCCCCTTGAGACCGACATATGTCGCCCCAAATGGACCGGGGATGCCCACCTGCTTGCCCTTGAGGTCCTGGGGCGTCTTGAGCGGCTGCAGGGAGAAGACGGCAACCGGGAACCTGCGGTACCAGTTCATGACGTACACGACCGGCAAGCCCTGCGAGCGGGCCAGGATGACCTGGTCGCCGCTGCCGACGACAAACTGGGCCTGGCCCGCTGCCAGCAGCTTGAGCAGGTCCGTCTCCATGCCATAGTCCAGCGTCAGGTCGATACCCTCGTCCTTGAAGTAGCCCTTGTCCATCGCCAGGTAGAAGGGCGCGAACTGGACGTTGGGGATGAAGCCCATGTAGAGCGTGACCTTGGCGGTGGTGACGCCGGACACGGCCGGCCCGGCCTTTGCCGCCGGGGCCGCCGTCGCCGGAGCCGGGGGGGCGGCGGGCGCGGCCTGGGGCGTCGTGGCGCAGGCGCTCAGGAGCAGCGCGAGGACGGTGAGGAGGAAAACAGGTCGCATGGGTATTGTCCGTGCAGACCGGACAGGTTTTTAGAAACCTGTCCGGTCTGTCGATGGAGGCTAACGCGGCCGAGTGACGAGGCGCTCGATGGCCGTGACGGTGAGATACAGGGCCATGGCCAGCGTCATGAGGGAGAAC
>CAZLBQ010000382.1:0-6379 GCA_964557745.1 uncultured Anaerolineales bacterium | reverse complement strand
TTGAGCCACGCCGCGGCCGTGGGCCGCCAGCGGGTCCGAGGCGGCATCGAGGGCGCGCGAGAACTCGCGGTGGGCGTTAGCGGCGCAGCCTCGCTCCAGTTCGGCCCAGCCCAGCCAACTCCGCACGCGGCCGGTAACGGCGTCGAAGCGGGTCAGGGCGTCTTGCAGGGTCTGGATGGCGCCGTCGGCATGCCCCTGGCGTAGTTGGAGCAGTCCCAGGTTGGCCTGGCGGACGGCGGCGTTGAGCAGCGGTCCGTCGCCGAGCAAGACGCCCGCGTCGCTGCCCGCGCTCGTCAGCAGGGCCACCGCGCCCTCGCGGTCGACGGGGGCCAGGGCCTGCGCCAGCGCGGCGGCCTGCTCCGGGGCCAGGGTATCGGCGGCCAGGGCGCGGACCAGTTCGGGCGCGCCGGCTAGACACGCGACGACGGTGGGGATGGCAGGCGCGCCGACTTTCTCCAGCGCTCGCGTCAGCAGGCCACGACGGTCGGGGGTCAGATCGAAGAGATGGCGGAAGACCTCGGCGGCGGCTGGCGTCCAGTCCCCGAGCAGTTGGGACACTGCGTGGCGCTCGTGGACCGCGCGGGCGGCGAAGTAGCTGGCCAGCAGCGGGTCGGTGAAGGCCCCGCCCTCTAGCAGCCCGACGCGGGTCAGTGTAGCGAGCGTCGCGGAATCGGACACATCGGCCAGGGGAACCGGCTCGCTGCTGACACGCGCCAGCCCCATCTGACCCAGCAGGCTCTCCCACTCGGCGGGGAGCGGTTGGCCCGCCAGAGTCTCGGCAGCCTGGGCGGCGACGCGAGCACGGGTGACCCCCGCACGGTCCGGCGCGGTCTGCGCGACGTGGACGAGGGCCGCCAGCCCAATGGGGCGTGCGGCGAGGCTAGCGACCTGGGTGTCACGGGCGACCAGGGCCAGCGCCCACTCGCGGCGCGGGGCGGGCAGCTTGCCGAGGGCGTCGACCACCTGGGCCTGGCTGAGGGCGGGCAGCCGCAGGACGGCGAAGTGGGGCAGGCGGGCCGCGTAGGCAGGCCAGTCGGTGGTGCGGCAGGCGGCGACGACGACCCCGCCGCGCGCGATGACCGCCCGCGCCTCGATGAGCAGCGGGTGATCGACGGCCAGGCGTTCGAGGTGGTCGATGAAGACGATGGGGGCGGGGGAGACGCCCTGGGTCTCGGTGAGGGAGGCGCGGCTCTCGGCTAGGTCCAGCCAGACGGTCGAGCGGCCCGTCTCAGCGGCGGCCCAGCGCCGCAACAGTGTGCTCTTGCCACTGCCAGGGGGCGCCAGCAGGACGCTGGCCGGGGCGGCCGGCCGCGTCATGAGGTGCGCCGGAAGGGTGGACGTTTCCGACGTGCGCAGCGTGGCGTGAGTTACGACAGACGGGGTCGTCATGGGGTCTCCTTTACGGCAGCGAGCGCATCATCCAGAACGCGGCGAGACACATCCCAACCCCGGCCACGCACAGGAACACACCCACGCCGACCGCCGTCCGCACCAGTTGCGTCACGGCGTCCACCAGGCGGGCGATCGAGTCGAGGATGGGGCTGAGGGCGGCATCGCCCGCGGCGCGATTGCCCAACAGGGCGGACTGCGCGGCCAGGCTGCGCAGGGTGGACTGGTACTCGCGGGCGAAAATGGTCCACAGGCCGCCGACACAGGCGACGACGCCCAGGGCGAAGAGGGTGACGGCCATCAGGATTTGAATGCTGGCAAGCATGGCGCAGGCTCCTTGGGCATCACGCCGCGGCGACGCTCGTCGGCGGCTCATCTGGGCGCGACGTCGACGCCAGGGGCGCCGGGGTGTGGTCCAGACACGCGGCGACCAGCCGCCGCATCGTTTGCAGATCAAAGGGTTTCGACAGCCAGGCGACGCCCGCCTGGCGCGCGGCGTGTTCCAGGGTTGAGTTGAGCATGCCGGTCATCAGGATGCCTTGGGCGGGTGGCGTCTGCTGGCGAGCGCGGTCCAAGACGCTGAACCCGGTGGCGTCCGGCAGCAGGTAGTCCACAATCACCAAGTCGTACTCGGCGCGTTCCAGCTCTCCAAATGCCGCCGCCGCCGAGGCGCAGGTGTGGACCGTATCACCCGGGCGCATGGCGCACAGGTAGCGCTGCAGGAAGAAGGCGAGGGTCAGTTCGTCGTCGACGATCAGGATGCGAGCACTCACGCTTAACCTCCACGATGCTTAGCTGTTCACTCTTCCTGATGTATGCACAGCCGGTGCCAAATGGCAATTTTTTGTGACGAATTTTGGAGATTTGATAAAACAGTGTCTTGAGAGAACGCCCTTGCGAGAACGGAGGCGTTCAGGCCTCTGTTCTCGCAAGATGAACTGTCCATGAGACGGGCCTGCGGCCTAAATTTCTCAGCCTGGCGGCTAGCGCTCACGCCAGGGGCGCCGATAATCCGCCGTGGGATCGCGGGCTGGGGTGAATTTCAGCGGGGGTGGTTGGGGAAAAATCCGCAGTGGGGAAAAATCCGCAGCGGGTCGTGGGGGGAAAAGCCACGGCGGACCCATCGAGTAAACGATGGGTCCGCCGCGTGGGGGAGAGGCCAGGCGTCAGGACAGGGCGCCGGGCACTGGGACGTCAGGTCGACACGGGGCGGTCTGACGTGTCACGGTACTTTTGGAGACGGTAGCGCAACTCATCGCGTGAGATGCGGAGCAACTGGGCCGCCAGGGTCTGATTGCCGTTGGCGCGGCGCACTGCCTCCAGGACGAGGTGGGCTTCCATCTCCGCCATGACGCGCTTGAGGTCCAGTCCCTCGGCGGGTAGCGTCTCGGCGTCGGCGGGGGCCGCGCGGTTGGCGCGGTGGTCAGCCACCAGGTCGGCGGGCAGGTGGTTGAGCGTGATGTCCTGGCCTTCGCACAGAATGGCCGCCCGCTCCAGCACATTCCGCAACTCGCGCACGTTGCCAGGCCAGCGGTGGGAGCGCAAGGCATCCAGAGCGTCGGGGGCGATGCCGCGAATCTCCTTGTTAAACTGGCGCGAGAACTCGGTGACGAAGCGGGCGATAAAGGTGTCCATGTCCTCGCGGCGCTCGCGTAGCGGCGGGAGCGTGACCTCGACGACACTCAGCCGCCAGTAGAGGTCCTCGCGAAATTCGCCCGCCTCCACCGCCGCACGCAGGTCGCGGTTCGTCGCTGACACGACCCGCACGTCGACGCGGATGCTCTGCGTACCGCCGAGGCGGCGCAGCTCGCGCGTCTCCAGCACGCGCAGCAGCTTGGCCTGCATGTCGAGCCGCATCGCGCCCATCTCGTCCAGGAAGAGGGTGCCCCGGTCCGCCGCTTCTATCAACCCCTTCTTCTGCCGCTTGGCGCCGGTAAACGCGCCCGCCTCGTAGCCGAATAGCTCGCTCTCCAGCAGATGGTCCGGGATGGCCGCGCAGTTGATGGCGATAAACGGGTGGGCGGCGCGTTGGCTGGAGCGGTGGACCAGCTTGGCGATGACCTCTTTACCCGTCCCGCTCTCGCCCTGGATGAGGATGCTGGTTGGGCCTGGCGCGACGCGCTGGACCAGGCGCACGATCTCGCGCATGCGTGGGCTGCGGCCGATGACGAAGTCGGCCGTCTCCCGCAACTGCGTCTCGCGCAGCCGCCGGATTTCACGCTTCAGGTCGACGGTCTCCAGGGCCTGGCCGAGCAGCCGCTGGAGTTCGACCAGGTCGGGCGGCTTGGTGAGGTAGTCGTAGGCGCCCTGGCGGATGGCCTTCTTGACCCCGTCCATGCTGCCGTAGCCGGTCAGGAAAATGACGGGCAAGTCGTTATCGAGTTCCTTGAGAGCGCGGAGAATGTCCAGTCCAACACCGTCCGGGAGGTTTTGGTCGAGGAGGGCGCAGTCGATATGGCGCGTATGCACGAGGTCGAGGGCTTCGGCGACGGAGCCGGCGCCGAGGGTTTCGTAGCCCTGATCACGGAGCGAGCGTTCGAGAAAACCACGTAGGGTCTTCTCGTCGTCGACGACGAGAATAGAGGCAGTCACAGGTTCCCCCCCAGTCTGCCTAAGCGTTGAGTTTCGGGGTCGCCCAGCACAGGCGGCTTATGGCAAATCTAATTATAGTCGCTGGAGGTTACAGCGTGAATTACACTTCATGAATCGTCGCTAATTATAAATATCATTCACAGTATGTGCGCGACTCTACCCTTCGTAGTATACGTCAGAATCGACACCGACGCAAGTGATTTTCGTCACTGATTTGCGGCGGGGAGGCGAATGACGAACACGGAGCCTTCCCCCTCGCGGCTGTGGACGCTCACCTCGCCGCCATGTTCCGTCACGATGCGTTGCGTGATGGTCAAGCCCAGACCCGTCCCGCTACCCTTCGTGGTAAAGAAGGGCGTGAAGAGGCGGACCTGCGTGGCCGCCGGGATGCCCACCCCGTTGTCGGCGATGTCGACCACCAGGGACGACGCGACGCCCGACTCTGGGTCGGCTTCGCGCCGCGTCCGCACCGTGAGGAGCCCGCCGTTGGGCATGGCCTGGATCGCGTTGGTCACGAGGTTGGAGATGGCTTGCTCAATGCGCAGCGGGTCACAGCGCACCAGCGGCGTGTCAGGCGCGTAGTCCTTGACAACGCGAATCTGGTGCAGGGCGGCGGTGCCCTGGGCGCGGCTGAGGACGTCGTCGATGATGTCGGTGACGCGGTGGGCGGCGAGTTGGAGGTGGGGCGTGCGCGACAACTCCAGGATGTCCTCCAGGAGTTGGTTGAGCCGCACGCTCTCTTTTAGGATCAGTTGCAGTGGCTCAAAGTCGGGGTCGGATGTTGCGGTTTGCTGGGCCAGATATTGGATGCCGCTGGTGATACTCGCCAGGGGGTTGCGCAACTCGTGAGCGATGACGGCCGACATCTCACCCAGGAGGGCCAGGCGGTCCAGCCGCTGCCGCTCCTCCTCCATCACCTGCTGCTCACTCAAGTCGTCGAAGACGAGCACCGCGCCGACAATGTGGGCCTTGTCGTTGCGCAGCGGGGCTAGGCTGAGGCGCAGCGGCAGCGACTGGTCGTCGACGCGGGTGATGACAATCTCGTGGCCGGTAAATGTCGTGCCCAGGCGCAGGACGTGCTGCACCATGTCGGACAGGCTCTCCGCCGCGTTGAGAACCGCCTCGACGGGCTGGCCGACGGCGCTGTCCAGCGGCTGCTTGAGCAGTTGGATGGCGGCGCGGTTCAGCGATGTCACGCGCCCGGCTGCGTCCAGGGTGATCACGCCCGTGCTCATGTTCTGGAAGACGCTCTCGCTGAAGCGCTTGACGTCGTCCAGGCTGCGGACCGTCTCCCCTAGCTCGCTGAACAGACGCGCGTTCTCGACCGCGACGCCGACGTGCGCGCCGATGACCTCGAAGAGGGGCACGTCGCGGGGCGCGAAGGCCGCGGCCCGCCGCGCGCCGAGCAGGATGACACCCGCCTCCTCACCGTGGGCCAGCAGCGGCACGACGGCCAGGCTGGCGATGCCCTCGGCGGCTAGCGCCAGGGTCAGGTCGTCGGGCGTGACGGGCAGGTGGGGCAGCAGCCAGGGTGTGGCGCTGTGCATGATCTGGCCCATCAGGCCCGCGTCGCCGGGGATGCTCTCGATCTGGCGGCTGAAGTTGACGCTCAACCCCTGGACCGACCACAGCCGAGTGTGTCCGTTGCGTAGGAAGACCGCCCCGGCGTCGGCCCCCGCCAGACGCATCAGCCGGTCGAGCGCCGTCCCCAGCACCTTGTCGCGGTCGAGGGAGCGGCTGATGGTAATAGCGATGTCATAGAGCGCCACGTCGCGCCGTCGGCTTTGCAGGTCGTCGTCACCCACCACCGGCTGAAGCTCGCGCATCAGGAGGCGCATCAGGGGCTTGCCCTGGCGCATGACGGTGCGCGCTTCGACGCTGACTTCCCGCGTTGGGGCGCTCGCCAGCCCGGCCCGGTCGCGCTGCGCGACGCCCATCAGCAGCGCTTCTTCCAGCAGGGGCGAGAGGTCGGCGTTGAAGACGTCGGAGAGCGGCGCGCCGCGTGGCGGCGGCTCGCCGAGCAGCGCGCCGGCCGGCTCGGTGGCCTCGACGATGTGACCACTGAGATCGGCGAGCAGGACGGCCTCCGCCGAGTACTGCGTCACCTCTTTGAGGTGCGTCTCGACCGCCGCCCGCTGTTCCTGCTCGGCGCTCAGGCGGCGGCGTAGCGTCCAGGTCGACGCTCCGAGCGCGCCCAGGGCCACGACTCCGCTGAGCGCGAGTAGCCACGGCCAGGGTGAGGCAATGGAGCCTGGCGTCACCAATGGGGCGGGAGTAAGGTTCGGCGTCGGCGGAGGTGAGGCCGTCGTCGGGAGGTCGCGCGCCGGGGGCGCGGCGGCCGGCAGGGCAACGCCGGTCGACGTGGGGGATGGGGCAAGTGGGGGGGCGGTGGTGGTGA
>CAZLBQ010000381.1:0-6385 GCA_964557745.1 uncultured Anaerolineales bacterium | reverse complement strand
CGGCCGCGGTCCTGGCCGAGGCGCAGCGGCGCGGGCCGGAGTTCGGCTACCACGCCGAGATCGATGAGGTGGTGTCCTTCGAGGAGGAGGGCATCTACGACGCGGTGGGGGTGCTGCGCCAGGCGCTCGAGACGGCGGTGAGCGGGACGGTTATGGCCCTGACGATTGATACGGTTGTCCTGCACCGCACGCCCAAGACCGAGCTAGAACCGTAACAGCGCTGAGTACTGAGTGCTGAGTGGCGAGTGACGAGTTATGAGTATTGAGTCATGAGTGACGTGTCGGATAACACGCAGTTCATCCTGGCGCTGCTGGAGGTGGTCGAGGGCGAGGACGGCGGTAAGCACGCTCGCCCCGTCAAGCGCTTTGACCTGCGCGACGACGACATCGGCCCCAGCGCCGCCTTCCTGGGCATGGTCATCCAACTGGCCTTCGACCATTACGTGCGCTGGCGCGACCCAGCCTATCCGCGTGGGGAGGTGGGCCGCGCCCAGTTCATCGCCGACGCCGCGCAAGGCCAGTGGCCCGAGTGCTATCCCTTGCTAACCCTCTTCGAGGCCCTCGTCGCTGCCTACCGCCGCCAGGGCCACCGCGACAACCCGATGGACAGCCTGCGCGCCCTGTACGCCGCCCAGGACATCCTCGCCGACCTCCCCGCCGACCTGTTCAAGGACTTGCCCGACGAATAGCCTACGCACCGGGCACGTCGCGCTCCGGCGCGTATCTATCGCGCCCGCCGGTCGTCTTGAATCAAGACGCACCGCGTAAGGCGCGCAGAGTGGGCTGCTGCGCGGCGATGAGCTGGATCAGCCGCGCTAGCATGGCAACGCGGGGGGCGATGCTGCTCCGTACCAGGTACTCGGCCGGGCTGTGATCTTCACCCCCAACCGGCCCCAGGCCGTCCAGGGTCGGCACACCCTGACCGGCGCAGTAGTTGGCATCCGACACCCCGCCCGATAGGTTTTCCCCTACCGTAAAGCCCATTTCGCCTGCCGCGGCTTGCGTCAACTCGGCCAGCTTGGCGCTGGCCGCCGTGCGCGGCATGGGGGGGTTGTCCGGCCCGCCGCTCACGGCGACGCTCGCGCCGGCGACGGTCGGCGTAGCGGCCAGGGCACGGAGACGCGCATCCACCAGCGCCAGGTCGTCGCGGGTCAGGGCGCGGACGTCCACCTGGGCCCGGGCCTCGGCGGGAACGACATTGCCCTTCGTTCCGCCGCTGACGACGCCGACATTGACCGTCACGCCCGGACGAATACCATTGAGGGCGTGGAGGGCGAGGGTCTGGTGGGCCAGTTCGAGGACGGCGCTGGCGCCCTTTTCCGGCTCGACGCCGGCGTGAGCGGCGCGGCCCGTCACGGTGAGGGTGTAAAACGCGCTGCCCTTGCGGGCGGTAACAATGTCACCGTTGGCGCGGCCAGACTCGAGCACGAGCGCGGCATCGCAGTCGGTGACAAAGGGCGGGTAGAGCGCGCGCGAGCGCGGCGAGCCGACTTCTTCATCGGAGTTGCAGAAGAAGCGCACCTCGGCGAAGTCGTCCCAGCCCGCGGCGCGCAGTAGCCGCAGGGCGTAGATGCCCGCCAGCAAGCCGTCCTTCATGTCGGCGACGCCCGGGCCGAGGATGCGATCGCCTTCGAAGCGCATGGGCCGTTCTACCGCCGTCCCGACCGGGTAGACGGTGTCCAGGTGGCCGATCATGAAGACGCGAGCCTGGCCCGACCCACGCACCGTACCCATGAGGCAGTCGCCGTAGTCGGGCAGCGGGAAGGTCTGGACCTCGGCGTCGAGGGCGGCGAAGTGGCGGCGCATCATGGCGCTCACGCGGTCGACGCCGGGTTTGTACTCGGTCCCGCAGTCGAGATTGACCATCTCGGCCAGGTCAGTCAGATACTGCGCTTCCCGGTCCAACATGGCCGCCAGTAGAGGATGAGACATCGTTCGACTCCCTGAAGAGATAAGGCTGGCTGTAGTGTAACTGTTGCCGGCGCTGGGGTCAACTCCCGTAACACCCGGCGCGGTCAGGCGTTTTGAGAGTCGAGGCCACACACGCCCCCCCTTGGTGGCCGCCCTCTCAGACTGCCTTCGACAGGCAACCGCGAACAGATGGTGGGGGGGCTGGCGTGGGGTGAGGAGATAGTCGGCGTGACAGCTCAACAGCGGATTCTTATGTGCCTGGCCCTTGGCCTGCTCCTGGCAGCGGCCTTTGGGATGGGGCTGCCATCGGCCCTGGCGGCCCTGCCGCCGGTGGAGGGCCAGGCGAGTCAGCCCAACGCGCCGGCCGCCCCGCCCGCCCCGCAGCGTTTCCACGGCTCGGCTTCCCTCTACGGGGGCGTGTCCCCCCTGGCCGGCCGCATTGTCACCGCCTGGGTCACGGATGTCGTCATCGCGGAGACGCGGACAACTCTCAGCCCCGACGGCCGCTCCATGGCCTACGACATCACCGTCCCCGGCGACGACCCGGCCACACCGGGTCGCGAAGGCCCGAGCGAGGGCATGACAGTCACGCTCAAGATCGAGGGTAACTCCGCGACGACCAGCCCGGCCTGGCACGCGGGCGGCGATAGCCAGGTGAATCTCGAGGTGGCTGGCGGCGACGCGTGCGTTTTCGCCTTCAACGACCTCAACGGCAACGGCAAGCGCGACACGGGCGAAGGCCCCCTCGTCGGGGCCACCATCGAACTCAAGTCCTCCCCCTCCGTGGTGGCGCGACGCTGGATCCAGACGCCGCAGACGATGCCCCACTGCTTCCGCGATCTGAGTGTCGGTCTCTACTACACCATCAATCTTATTCCTCCATCGGGCTTTGTCCGCACCACCCAGACGGCGGATAATAGTGGCCGTCCCGTCGGCGTGATTCCGCAGCCGCCCGCCTCTCCCGGCGGCACGGCGACGCTGTTTGAGACGGGCGCCCAGTTCTTGTTGACCTACACGCCGACGTCGCCACCACAAGACACGGCGACGCCCACCCTAACCCCCACGCCGTCCCCGACGCCGACCATCACGCCAACCCCGACCCTGACCCCCACCCCCCTGCCCGTCGGTGTGTGTGTCCGCGTCTACCGTGACATGAGCGGCAATGGCGGTTTCGATGTTGGCGTCGACCCGCTGCTGGCAGGCGCGAAAATATCCATCAACCAGTTGGACGTCACGACCCCGTACACGACGACCTGGGTCACGGACGCGACCGAAATCCACTGCGATTCCGACCTACCCACGGGCCACTACGAGATCAAAGTTGAGCCGTCCCAGCCCCCCACCGGAACCTGGCATTCCACCACGGGCCGCACGCGGCAGGTGGAAGTCGCCCTCAACACGCGCTACCTTCTGGATTTTGGCGAGCAACTGCTCAACATCACCTATACGCCAACGTTTACCCCGCTGCCCAGTGAGCCGACTGAGACCTCTACACCCACGCCGACACCAACGGCCACCGGCGGCAGCCCGACGGCCACGCGCACTCCGCGCCCCACTCCGACGTTCTCGCCAGACGGCCGCGGCCTCTGCGTGCTGGCCTGCAACGACCTCAACCAGAACAACAAATGTGATGCGGGCGAACGGGCGCTGACGGGTTACCAGATCCAAATCCGCGCCGACGATGCGCCTTTCTTTAGCCCTGTCGCCTCCCATACCTTCACCGACGAGACCGAGCCTTATTGCTGGCCCAGTTCGGTGGGTATCAACAACGGCTTCTACCACATCTACGCGCCGCCGCCGCCCCAATCGGGAGGCTGGCGCGCGTACTACGCGGCTCCTGCCACAGAGTTGATTGGGGGCACCCCCACGCCCGCTTTCGACGCGGGGGGCAACAACTATTACAAGATCTACGTTACGTCGGGCCGCGCGGCCTACTTCGCCGCCTACATCGCGCCGTCCCCGACGCCGACCGCGACAGACACCGCCACGCTGACGCCGACACCATCGACGACGCCGACCATCACGCTGACGCCCTCGCCCTCTGCGACGGCGACCGAGACGAGCACAGCAACGCCGACCTCGACTGACACGCCACCGCCCACTGCCTCAGCAACCGCGTCCAGCACGGCCCCGGCCAGTGTGACCGCCACCGTGACCCTGACGGCGACGGTGAGCCCCACCCCGTCGGCGATCCTAACGCCGTCCCCTACCTCCAGCCCGACCCCGCCGCCCACAGCCACCAGTACGGCGACGGCCACCGCCACCGCGAGCCGCACCGCCACGCCCAGCGCTACGGCGTCGGGGACGGCCACGCCGACGCTGACGCCCGGCCCGACGGGGACGGCGACGCCCACTGCGACTCCGTCCTGGACCGCCACGGCGAGCGCCACGCCGACGGTCTCGACGACGCCGACCGTCTCGCCCACCGGCACCCAGACGACAACACCCGAACCCACGGCCACCGTCGTTGTGCTGGACGGCCCGGTCGGCACGTTGGGGGTGCCGGCGCTGCGCGGCGACCAGATTATTGTCGTGCGGCCGACATCCGGTAGCTGCGACGACCTCGCTGCTCTGCTGCGTGACGGCTTCTGGTTGGGAACAAGCGCGACGCGTTACAACGTCGAGGGGTCCGTCGCGCGGCTGGAGAACGGGTGGTGCCTGGTGACGATCACCCCGACGGCCGAGCAGGATACGGCCATCGACACAGCCGTCTACAACCACCCGCCCATGACCACGACGCCGACGCTTACTCTCGCGCCGGCCGCCACGCCCACGAGTACCCTCACGCCTAGTCCAACGCTGGATAACAGCATCAACCGGCCCTATCCCGTCTATCTGCCCTACCTGGTCGTGGGTGGTGCGGTTCCCACCAAGCCCCACGGCCTGGCCGCTGTCGCAGCCCTAGACACCCTCGCCCCGCCGAAGGGGGGCGGGGGCGCGCTCCTGACCCGCCTCATGACCTGGCTGACGAGCGCCTTCGAGCCGCGTCTGGCCGAGGCGGCTCCACCCGCCCAGGCCACGGTCCCCAGTGCGGGCAAGGTGCGCGTCCTCGTCCAGAACCCGACCGTCCTGCAAGGCGCCCAGTTCACCATCAATGTCTACGCCCAGGACGTGCTGGATGTCTACTCGGCCGGCTTCACCCTGACCTTCGACGCCTCGCGCCTGGCGGTGGAGGACGCCGACCCTGGCACGCCCGGCATCCAGGTTGGCCCCGGCCCCTTCCCGGCTGCGCCCCGCGTCACCCTCGCCAACACCGTCGACAATAACAACGGCCTGGTGACCTACCGCGTCAGCGTCGTGCCGCCCGGCCTGCCCGACAACGGTGACGGCGCCATCGCCGCCATCACCTTCCGCGCCCTCGCTCCTGGCGGCGTGACCTTCAGCCTGAGCAACGTCAGCCTGACCAACCAGGCCGGGGCCACCATCGGCGTCGCCACGGAGAATGGCTCGATCACGGTCCTCGCGCCAACGGTTACGCCGTCGCCCACTGTGCCGACCGTTCGCATCCCGCGTATTCGCCTGCTGCCGGCCGCCACCCAGGTCGGTCTGGATCAGACGGTGACGCTCGACGCGTACCTGGAAGATGTCTCCGATGTCCAGGCCATCACGGTGACCATCAGCTTCAATGCCGCGCTCGTGTCCGTCGAAGACTCGGACATGTCCACGGCGGGCGCCCAGATCACGCCGGGGACCTTCCCTGACCCGGACCGAGGCACGGTCGAGAACCGCGTCGACAACGCCGCCGGGCTGATTACCTATGGTGTACGCCTCAACCCAGGCCAGCCGCCCGCTGAGGGGAGCGGTCGCCTGGCGGCCATCACGTTCAAGGGCAAGGCGCTGGGGACGACGCCCGTCCGCTATAGCAGCATCGTCGTCCGCACCGGCGCGGGCGGGACGCTCAACGTCACGTCCTACCAGGCGTCCATCACCGTCACCACGCCCCCCACGACGACGCCGACCCCGACCGCGACCCCGGAACGCACCCGCAAGCTGTACGTACCGCTCCTCATCCGCGCCGCCTTCCCCGACGTCGCCCGCGTCGTCATCGTCCCGCGCGACACGTCGGTTGTGGTGGGCCAGAATTTCGCCGTCGACCTGAATATCGAGCGCGTCATTGGCCTGTTCGGGGCCGAGGTTGTGTTGTCCTTCGATCCCACGGTCATCCAGGTCGTCGATGCCATCCCGACCCAGAACGGCATCCAGATCGTGCCGGGCGACTTCCCCGACGCCGCCCAGGGCTTCGTGGCCCGCAACCAGGTCGACAACGCGCTCGGCCGCATCCACTACTCCGTCACACTGCTCGCCCCCTCCGTGCCTGTCTCGGGCAGCGGCCGCCTGGCGACGATCCTGCTGCGCGCCCGCCAGGTGGGCGAGACGTCCCTGAAGTTCGAGACGACGCGCTTCGCTAGCGCGGCGGCCGAGAGCATTGCCAGCTTTGGCCAGGACGGCAGTGTCGAGGTCGTGCCGCAGCCCC
>CAZLBQ010000380.1:0-6438 GCA_964557745.1 uncultured Anaerolineales bacterium | reverse complement strand
ACAATCCGGTCTCACCCTTCGTCACCCTTGGACACGCGAGAACAAGCATGGACAATCGGAGCACGCCCCGTCTCGTCTTCATGGACCTGGAGGGCACGTTGGTGCGCGGCAACGCCATTCGCCCCTTTGTCGATGCGGGGCGCAAGCTCGGCATCTTCACCCGCCGCGGCCTCCTCCAGGCGCAACTCGTCGGCCTCCTATCGCAGGTGGTCAGGCCCGCCAAGGGCAACCTGCGCTTCCTCGCCATGCGGCGGCTCGTCGCCGGGCGGCCCGTCGCCGACATCGAGCGCGCCGGCGCGGCCTGGCAGGACGTCATCCTGGCGAACCTCAAGCAGCCTATCGCCGCGCGGCTGCGGGCGTACAACGAGGCGGGGATACCGGTGTATCTGCTGAGCGGCGCGCTTCACGACGGCATGGAGAGCCTGGCGCGCACCCTTGGGGCAGCCGGCGGGGAGGGGAGCAAGGTCACGCAGCGCGACGGTCGCTATACCGGTGAGGCCGCCTCGCCGCTGTGCCAGAGCGAGGAGAAGGCCCAGCGGGCGCGGGCCATCGCCGCGCATCTTGGCATCCCGCTGGCCGAGTGCGCCGCCTACTCTGACGCGCTGGTGGACCTGCCGCTGCTGCGCCTGGTCGGCCAGCCCATCGTCGTGGACCCCGAACCCGCGCTGCGCGACATCGCCACCCGCGAGGGGTGGCAGATCATCGATACCGGTATGAACAACGGAGGCTAGAGATGGACGCCTACGAGCTGGCCGACCTGGAAGCGGCGCTGCGCGCGTCGGGACGGCTGTATCACGAGTTCCTGCGCCGGCCGTCGCTGAGCATCGGGCTGTACGCGCTGCCCGCGGGCGGCGTCGATCCCCAGCAGCCCCACACGGAAGACGAGGCCTACTACGTCATCCGAGGGCGCGGCATGATCCACGTCGGCGGCGAGGACCGCCCCGTCGCGGCCGGCTCGACCGTCTTCGTCGCCGCTCATGTCGACCACCGCTTCCACAGCATCACCGAGGACCTGCTGATCCTCGTCTTCTTCGCCCCGGCCGAGTATACATTGGGTTGAAGGTTACAGGCTGAAAGTTGTCCTAACCTGTAACCTGTAACCTTCAACCGGACCGGCCCTCGTTCCCGATGAACGGGCCGAGGCCGTACTGCGCCCACTTGCCGTCCACCAGCGCCCGGATCTCCGGCGCCATGGCGATTTCCTCCGGCCATACCTGGTGCGGGCCGGGGTCGCGCGCCGTCTTGCGCGTGGCGTCGATGCCCATCTTGCCGCCGAAGTTCTTCTCCAGCGACGCGTGGTCCAGGTCGTCGGTCGCGCCGTCCACAATGACCACGTCGCGCTTGGGGTCGTAGTTCGCCAGGACTTCGAACGCCACCTGCGACAGGTTGTGAACATCGACATGCTCGTCGACGACGATGATGGTCTTGGCGAGCATCATCAGCCCCAGCCCCCACAGGCCGTACATGACCTTGCGCGGCTGGCCGGGGAAGCGCTTCTTGATGGACACGATGACCAGGTTGTGGAAAACACCCTCGGCCGGCATGTTGAGGTCCACAATCTCGCCCAGGAACAGCTTCATCATGGGCAGGAACATGCGCTCCGTCGCCTTGCCCATCCAGTAGTCTTCCATGGGCGGCTTGCCGACGATGGTGGTGGGATAAATGGCGTGCTTGCGCCGCGTGATGGCCGTCAGGTGCATCACCGGGTAGGTGTCGGCCAGGGAGTAGTAGCCGGTGTGGTCGCCAAACGGGCCTTCCAGGCGCTGCTCGCCGGGGTCCAGGTAGCCTTCCAGGACGATCTCGGCGTCGGCGGGGACTTCCAGGGGCTGGGTCACGCAGCGCACCAGCTCGACGGGCTTGTTGCGGAGGAAGCCCGCCAGCATGAACTCGTCGATGTCGGGCGGCAGCGGCGCGGAGCCTGACCAGATAGTGGCCGGGTCGCCGCCCAGCGAGACGGCCACCGGTATCTTGTCCCGACCCAGGTCCTGGGCGACGCGCTGGTGCTCGGTGCCGCCCTTGTGGCGCTGCCAGTGCATACCGATGGTGGTATCGTCGTAGACTTGCAGGCGGTACATGCCGACGTTGCGCCGCCCTGTCTTGGGGTCGCGCGAGATGACCGACGGCAGGGTGATGTACGGCCCGCCGTCCTGGGGCCAGCACTGGAGGATGGGTAGCGCGCGCAGCGAGAAGCCCGTCGTCTGGACTATCTCCTGGCACGGCCCCTTGTCCACGATGCGCGGCCCGACGACGCGCGCCACGTCCAGCAGTTCCTTGCCCTTGGCAGCCTTCGCCTGCCAGGTGCGCGGCATGTCGAGCGCCAGCATCTTCGCAATCTTGTGGCGAATGTCCTCCAGGTCCTGGACGCCGAGCGCCCACGCCATGCGGTCGCGGCTGCCGAACATGTTGATGAGGACCGGCATGTCGTAGCCCTGGACAGTCTCGAACAGCAGGGCGACGTTCTGCGCCGCCGGCCCCTTGCTGACGCGGTCGGTAATCTCGGTAATCTCGAGGATGTTGGATACCGGTGTCTTGACGCGCTTGAGTTGCCCCCGCTTCTCCAGGAATTTGATGAATTCCCCTAAGCCGTTGAATGCCATGCTAACCTCTCGTTTAGTGCGTTTTATACAGTCTAAATTATAGGGGACAGCCTATGCAGGACAAACTACTCGATCTGCTTATGATTGCTGAACGCGTCCCCAGAACACGTAAAGGACACCGGCCAACGCTCCCAGGATAAAGAATAGGGCAGCGTCACCCGCCGACACCAGGATACGGTCTAGTGGTTCAAGGTGACGTGTTGACGCCAGGTCGGTGATGGCAGCAATGCCCGCCGTTACCAAGCCGGATAGAAAGGCAGTTCTTTCGTACTTATCCTTACCCCATAGCGCGCCAGCAATCGTTGCGAGAAACAAAAGCCCCACTATCGTCGAAAGGTTTGAGCGGTAGGCAGGATGGTCAAGTGGCTGTCGCGTGAGAAGGGTGAACACGTAGGCTCCTGCGAAGCCAGGGATCAAGGCAGCCAGCAATAATCGAACTGTCTTTGCCAGAAGCCCTCCTACAGATGGGTTTAGCAGGCGATCTCGCTCAACAATCAGAAACGCGATAAACGCGAGAATAGTAAAAATAGCTCCAATCCCTTGCCACAGAGAGTCCCTCAGGATATCCATTTGTGTTACCCCCTCTCGCCCGCAGAGGCCAACCGGGCTCACCTGTACTCGTGGGCGTGTCACTATTCTGCCACAAGACACGACTGAAACCCAAAGCCTCTAGATTACTCGGTTACCTCGGCGCTAGCCTGGGCCAGTCCAGTTCTACCCCTTGCTGCTCAAGCAACATTTGGTAGTCGCTGAGGAGCGCAGGGTCGCCGCGGACCTGGCGGGGCGGGACGTGGCGGGCCAGGCAGAAGCCCGCCAGCAAGCCCGCTGCCTCGCCTATATTCCACTCCACCGGGTGCAAGCGGTAGCAGCCATTGCTGATGTGCGTCGTGCCGATGTTCTTGGCGGCGGGCAGCAGGTTCTCGACGCGCACGGGCAGCAGCGCCCCTAAGGGAATCTGGAACGGCAGCGACGAGATGTCGATGTAGTTGTTGCCGCCCGTGCTAGGGTGGAGGTCGATGCGATAGCTGCCGACGCCGACGCTATCCGGGAACGGGGCGGCCTTGGCCGCGCCCCGCGCTTGCCGCGCCTCAGTCCCGACGTGCAGCTCGCTGACGGTGAAGACGGCCCGGATGCGCCTCGCCTCGCGGATGTAGGGAGCCATCGCCAGCCCGTCCTCCGTCCCCACCAGATCGGGGCGGAGGTAGAGGCCGGGGTAGCCCTGGCCGCCGTCGGGACGTGGCGCTTCGGTCTGGAGCCAGTACAGCAGGCTCAGCGAGAGCTGGCGCGCCTCGTCGAGCGCCGCCGCCACCTCGGCCGCCAGCTTATCGATGAGGTTGCGCTCGACGTAGTCGATCTGCGGCCAGTTGACGAGGGTAACGTCGTGGGGCAGGGCGTCGGGCAGGAAGACCGCACCCCAGAGGATGCGGCGGAAGTCCCACAGCGAGGCGTGGATGTCGTCGGGCAGGGCGTCGAACAGCGTGCGCGTGCGCGGTTGGAGAGTGCGCTCGTGGGTGTGGGTCCAACTGAGGAGCGGGCCGGTCCAGGGCGGCGTGAGGGTGGGGACGTAGCTCCGCCAGCGGTCGTAGAAGGCGGGCCGGTCGCCGATGTGGTTGCCGACCGGGTCGTAGGCCATCGGGAAGCACCAACTGATGGCCTGGACGTTGTCGGGCTGCGCGGGGCCGGCCACGGCGTGGGGTTCGCCGGTGTCCGCCTGCGACTCGGCGCCGCTCACGTACTCGACGCCAGCGAGGGGGAGCAAGTCGCCCAACTCCGTCGCGTCGAGGATAAAGGGCGCGGTGATGGTGGTGAGGTCACCGGTATCGAGGTGACGCAGCGTGACGGCGCGGACGCGGTCTCCCTGCGTGTCGACGGCGACGGGCGCGCGGCGGTGGAGGATGGTAAGGCGCCCAGCGCTCTGGGGGTAAGCGAGCATCGCCTCCAAGACGGCTAAGCCGATGCGCGGCTCGTGACACAGCCGCGAGACATAGCCGCCGCCAGGGTTGAGGTACGGATCGGCGTGGGCAGCGGGTGTCAACGGGTAGTGGTCGCGGTAAAAACGGCGCACGCCGTCGCGGAACTGGCGGTAGCGCCGCGTGCAGCCAAACTGCTCGATCCAGGGGTGCTCGTCCGGCGGGACGGCCTGGGAGGTGAGTTGGCCGCCGACCCAGGCCGTCGGCTCGGTCAGGATGACGCGGTAGCCGAGGCTGGTCGCCGCTAGGGCCGCCGCTACGCCCCCCGTCCCGCCGCCCACAATCAGGATGTCGGTGTCGTACGCCATGTCGCCTCCCACCTCCAAGGGACCCGGCTCATTGCCAAGGATGATAGTCTACCGAGTGGGCAAGTCAAGACCGGCTGATTGACGACGCGCGGCGAACCGGTATAATGGACGCAGTTAGCCAACGTGAGGGAGAGCGATGACAACACTAACCCTAGAAGTGCCGGCTGATGTCTATGAGCGGTTGCACGCCGAGGCCCGCCAGCGCGGGACGACGGTCGAGGTCGTCGCCGAGACGTGGCTGGCCGAGCGCGCGCCCACGCCGCAGACGACGCCGGCTGAACCGACCGAGCGCGAGCGCGCCATCGCCGCGTTACGCGCGGCGGGTCTGTTGACGGAGTTAAGCCCGGAGGAGAAGGCGCGCGCCGGGCGTTCGACAGCCACTCTAGATGATGTGAGCGCCGCCCTGGAGCGCGGAGGCGGCCAGCCCTTGAGCGAGATTATCACCGAGATGCGTGGGCCAAAGACGTGACCCACTACTATTGCGACTCCAGCGCCCTCGTGAAACGTTACTTGCCGGAGAGGGGCACGGGCTGGATGCGAACAATCACCGATCCGTCGGTGTTCAACACAATCATTGTGGCCGAGATCACGCGCGTCGAAGTCGCGGCGGCTCTGGCGGCGCGACAGCGTGCGCCACGGGTATCTCACTCAAAGAGCGCGACGAGGCAGTTGACTTGCTGCTCAAACATTGTGATGCCGAGTACAAGCAGGTGCCGAGCACGCCCTTGATCTTGAGTGAGGCTGTGCGGCTGACCCAAGCCCACCGCCTGCGGGGCTACGATGCGGTTCAACTCGCCGCGGCGCTGTCGGCCCACCGCTCACTGGTCGCGGCGGGGCTATCAGGACTCGTGTTCGTCGCGGCGGCGCAGGTCGAGGGCCTGGCTGCTGACAACCCCAACCGGTATCCCTAATCTCTGCGAGGTTCCATGCGCATCGTTGACATGAACTGGTCGCAAGTCGAGGACTATCTCCGCCGCGACGACCGCTGTGTCCTGCCGCTGGGCAGCACCGAGCAGCACGCCCACCTGAGCCTGGGCGTCGACAACATTCTGGCCGAGCGTGTGGCCGTCGAGGCGGCCGAGCCGCTCGGCGTTCCGGTGTTCCCCGTCCTGGCCTACGGCATCACGCCCTCGTTTCGCGCGTATCCAGGGACGGTCTCGCTGCGCGTCCAGACCTACCTGAGCGTCATCCGCGACGTCCTGGACAGCCTGGCCGGGGCGGGCTTCTGCCGCATCCTCATCGTCAACGGGCACGGCGGCAACACGCCGGCGCAGTCGTATGTCGTGGAGTGGATGGGCGACCACCCCGGCGTGCGTGTCAAGTTCCACAACTGGTGGAACGCGCCCCAGGTGTGGGCGAAGGTCCAGGCCACCGACTCGCTGGCCTCCCACGCCTCGTGGATGGAGAACTTCCCGTGGACGCGGCTGGCGGGCGTGGCGCAGCCGACAGAGCAGAGGCCGATGGTGGACATCGCCCGCATGCGCCTGCGCGATCCGCAGGGCGTCCGCGCCCTGCTCGGCGACGGCAACTTCGGCGGCCTCTATCAACGCGCCGATGACGATA
>CAZLBQ010000379.1:0-6445 GCA_964557745.1 uncultured Anaerolineales bacterium | reverse complement strand
TGGCTTCCAGGCGGTACTTGAGCAGGGCGATGCTGAGGTGGGTGATGTCGATGCCGATCCAGCGGCGGCCGAGCTTCTGCGCCGCGGCGACCGTCGTCCCGCAGCCCGCGAAGGGGTCGAGCACGACGTCGCCGGGGTTGCTGCTGGCGTTGATGATACGCTCCAGGAGCGCCAGGGGTTTTTGCGTCGGGTAGCCAAGACGCTCATTACCGAAGGGCGGTGGAACGTCGTCCCATACATCCTGGAGCGGTATGCCGGGCATTTCGTCAAGGTAGCGCTTGTAATTCGGCATACCCGATTTGGCATAAACGAGCCGCCCTTGACGCTCAAATTCCTCCATCTTGGCTCTTGAATACGCCCAATAGCGCCCCTTGTACGGACGCACACCTTTCCATTCGTACTGCGTATCGCCCCCAGGCTTGGCTGCTGTAAGATCGCCTAGGCGATACCGCCTCCCTGTCCCTTCTTCTACATATCGATAGAACGTGTCTATGTACTCTTGATCGTAGGGCGTATAGATGGGATTCCATGTCCACTCTCGACCTTTCGAGTAAAACAAGATCACGTCATGGATGTGCCCGTAGTCCTTGCGGCCTTGTCGCGTGTCGCTGTGGGCACTCGAACGCTTCCAGATTATCTCACTGCGGAAGTAACGCGCATCAAAAACAGTGTCCAAAATGATCTTGAGATAATGGCTGGCTGTAGGATCACAGTGAAGATAGAGGCTGCCCGTCGGCTTGAGGACGCGGTGGAGTTCGACCAGCCGCGCGGCCATCATGACCAGGTAGGCCATCATCTGGTTGGCGCCGATGAACTGGCGCAGCGCGCCAATCATGCGGCCGACGTCGGC
Organism: uncultured Anaerolineales bacterium; assembly: GCA_964557745.1. Taxonomy (GTDB): domain Bacteria; phylum Chloroflexota; class Anaerolineae; order Epilineales; family JAHCIE01; genus JAHCIE01. Next base: position 5,595 of record CAZLBQ010000379.1, on the reverse strand, counting down.
GGGCGCGTCGGTGACGAGGTCGGTGAAGGTGCGCTCGGCGGCCTCGTTCCAATGCCAGGTGTCCTCGAAGGCGGTCAATTGGGCTTCGCTCTCGCGGCCGCTCTCGTCCTTGAAGAGGACGTTGTAGGAGCGGTTGGAGTTGAAGGGCGGGTCCAGGTAGACGAGGTCGACGCTGGCGTCGGGGATATACTCGCGCAGGATGTCGAGGTTGTCGCCGTAGAAGAGGGTGTTGTCGGTGATGGGTGGGTGGGACATGGGTGCTTCACTAGATCAATCGTAGAAGATCAATCGTAGACGTCTTTGCGGTGTTTCACGCGGATGACCAGTGGATGCTATAAGAGGCCATCTCGCTTCAACTCGGCCACGAGGTCTTCGTGAGAGATTGTCTCCTCTTCACGCCGCTCTGCCGCCGCCGCCAGGTCCTCGATGTCTTCGAGGAGTTGCTGGAACTGGGTCATCGACAGAATGACCCCCGTCTTTTCCCCCGCCTCGTTCGTGATATACTGGAGCTCAAGGTCGTTCAGGGCTAGCATGCTTCCTCTCCTCGTGATAACTCATCCATACGCAAGTCACTGAGGTGTGATTGTAGCACAGGGACGCTGTTCTGTCGAGGGGTAATGCGCCCTCACCCCCGCCCCTCTCCCACCAGGGGAGAGGGGAGCAAGAATGCCCCCTTGCCGCCTCGTGGGGGGCGCGGCGCGCGGCAGGCGGCCGGCGGCCGACTGAAGTCGGCGCTACGCGGCGGCGCTACAGGGGGGAGGCCGACGGAAGTCGGTTCATCTGTCACCGCCGAAGGCCTTCGCGCCGAGCAGGCGTTGGGAGAGGAGGACAGCGACGGGGACGTAGCTGGAGAAGGCGAGGCGCGCCGCTGCGTCGACGGTCGGGCCGACGTCGGCCAGGGCGTCGACACGCTGGACGACAAAGCCCATCGCCCGCAGCACATCCGGCGTCGCCTGGCCCATGGGAACCTGCCACGGATTGAACTCGCCCCACTCGCCGCGCATCGTGACAATCGTCAGGAAGGGCAACTGGCACGTCTTGAGCAGCGCGGCCATGTTGAGGCAGTTGCCCACCCCACTCGATTGCATCAATAGCACACTGCGCTGTCCCCCCAGGTACGCGCCCGCCGCCAGGGCGATGCCCTCCTCTTCCGTCGTCAGGGTGACGACGGTCAGGGCGAGGTCGGCCTGGCACAACTCGATGAGGCGCTTATGGCCCGCGTCGGGGACGAAGGAGACGAGGCTGATGCCGTGCGCCTTGAGGACGGCGTAGATGGCGTCGGCCCAGGGTTGAGGGGTGGGGGTCATGGGCGGTCCGCCGCGAGGGTCTGGACGGCGGCACGCATGTCCCTGATGTCCGGCAGCGCGTGGACGAAGTCGATGGCCCGCCACGCCACGTCGTCGCCCCAGCGCGGCGCGACGAGGGTGGTAAACTTCGCCTCGAGCGCCGCTGTGCTGACGGGGTTCTCCGGGTTGCCGCGCGGGTAGTCGCCGCCGCCGCTGACACGCCGCCCATCGGCCAGGGTGAGGGTCACGCGGGCGGGCCAGGCGGCCGGGTAGAGGGCCGTCAACTCTGGCTTGACCACGACGCTTGTGCGCCCCAGCAGCGCGGCGATATCTGGCTCGCGCACGCCGTCGGAGCCGAAGCGGTCGGGGCTAAACTGGTCCAGACCGACCCAGCCTTCGAGGAGCGCGGCGGCCACGACGTAGGCCAGGCTAAACTTGGCCTGGTAGGGCGTGCGGGGATTCCTCTCGCGCACAATCTCGTAGCCGGGGCCGTAGGTCTGAATCTCCACCGCCGTCACGGCGTCGCGCGCCTCATGCCCCGTCCAGCCCAGGTGGGCGCGCAGGTCGAGCGCGGTATCGATGGCGGTGTGGGTGTGGCCGCAGCACGAGTAGAGTTTGTAGCAGTTCTCGGTGATCTTCCAGTGCGCGCCGAGCCGGTCCGTGACGCGGCTGGGGTCGGCGTTCGTCGCCATAGCGCCGAAGAAGCCGCGCTCGCCTTCGAGGATACGCGTCGCGCCCGTAAAGCCGACGCGGGCCAGGTCGGCGGCCAGGATGCCGTTCAAGGCCGCCTTGCCGGGGTGGAGACTCTTGCTCATCGCGCCGTCGGCGTTGAACTCCCACAGGCCCGCTGCCTGTGTGCCCGCTGTCCCCAACGCGTCGAGCATCTGCGCGCCGTCCAGGCCTAACAGCGACCCTGCGGCGACGGCCGCGCCAAAGGTAGCCGCTGTGCCGGTCGGGTGCCAGAAGTGGTAGTGACTGGGGTTGACGGCCTCACCGACGCGCAGCGCGGTGTCGTAGCCCAGGACGACGGCGAGCAGGAAGGCCGCGCCGCCCGCGCGCTCCCGCTCGGCGACGGCCAGCGCGGCCGGGATGATGGGCGCGGCGGCGTGGAGGGTCGCGCCCTTGTGGACGTCGTCCAGTTCGAGGATGTGGGAGGCGACGCCGTTGGCGAGGGCGGCGCCGGGGGCCGAGGCGCGGCCGGCGGCGAAGACCACCGCCTCGTCGGACACGCCGAAGCGGGCGACGACGCCCTGGACGAGCCGGGCGGGCGGTTCCAGAGCGCCGGCCAGCGCGGAGCCGAGCCAGTCTAGGACGGCGCGCTGGGCCTCGTCGACGACGGCGGGCGGCAGGTCGGCGTAGCGCGCAGTGGCCACGGCCTCGGCCAGGAGGCGGCTGACGGGTGAGGGCGAATCCTGGGCGCTCATCGGGCGTTATAGATGACAAAGGAGGGTTGGTCCATGATGCCATACCCCTGGTCCACGCGCACGCGTGACGTGACGTTGCGGCTGGTCGCGCTGCCTAGTGTAACACACACCGCCGCCGAGCGCGAATTTCCCCACCACCTCGCCGCCTGGCTGGCGACGCACCCCTACTTCGCCGCCCACCCCGACCACCTGCTCGTCGCGCCCATCGAGGATGACCCGGCCGGCCGCGCCAACCTGTACGCCCTGGTGCGCGGCGCGCGCCCGACCACCGTGCTACTCACCGGACACTACGACGTCGTCAGCGTCGGCAACTACAGCGAACTCGCCCCCTGGGCCTACGACCCGGAAGCCCTGCTGCCGCGCCTGATCGCCGCCCTGGAGAGCGGCGGCCAGGGTGAGGCGGACGCGCGCGCCCTGGCCGACCTGCGCAGCGGCGACTTCCTGCCAGGGCGCGGCGTCCTCGACATGAAGAGCGGGCTGGCGGCGGGGCTGGCGGCGCTACTGCGGCTGGCCGACGAGGCCGAGCAGGCCGAGGGCAGCCTGCTGTTCATCGCCACACCCGATGAGGAAGTCGCGTCGCACGGCATGCGTGGCGCGACGCAGCAACTGGGCGTGCGCCTGGCCGCGTGGGGGCTGGACGCCGTCGCGGCCATCAACCTGGACGCGACGGACGCACGGGACGCGGCCACGGGGCAGGCGGTGTTCCTGGGCAGCGTCGGTAAGGCGCTGGCGGGGGTGTACGTTGTCGGCCGCGACACCCACGCCGGCTCGCCGTTCGACGGCGTGAACGCAGCGTTCCTGGCCGCCGCGATCACGCGGCGCATCGAGTGCTCGCCCGACCTGGCAGACGCAGGGGAAGGGGAGATGGCCCCGCCGCCGGTGTGCCTGTCGCAGGCCGACCTCAAGTCCCACTACGACGTCACGACGCCGACGAGCGCGTGGTGCGCGTACAACGTCCTGACCCACACCTGGACGGCGGCCGAGGCGCTGGCGCGGGTGCGGGACGTCGTGGCCGACGCCCTGAGCGAGGCGCTGGACACCCTCCAGCAGCGCGCGCGCCTCTACGGTCTGGTGAGCGGGCAGACGGTTGCCCTGCCGGTCAGCCACGCCCGCGTCCTCACCTACGCCGAGCTGGTCGCTGAGGCGCGGCGGCGCAGCGGGGCGGCGGTGGACGAGACGATTATGGCCGGGTCGACCGAACTGGCGAAGGTCCCGACGCTCGACACGCCGCGCTTCAGCCGGTCCATCATCGAAGCCGTCTGGCAGCACAGCGGCCTGCAGGGACCCGCCGCCGTCGTCGGGCTGGCCTCGCTCTACTACCCGCCGGTCCACCTGGACGACAATCACCCGCGCCAGGCCAGGCTGCGCCAGGCCGTGCAGCGCCAGACGGCGGGGCTGGCCGAGGCGGGCGTCGACGTGCGCACGCGCGGCTTCTTCCCCGGCATCTCGGATATGAGCTTCCTGGGCTGCGCTGAAGGCGCGGCCACGCTCGACGTCATGGCGGCCAACACGCCCGCCTGGGGGACGCGGCTCCAGTATGACTACGGCGTGGCGCGGGCGCTCGACATCCCGGTTATCAACGTCGGCCCCTGGGGCCGCGACTACCACCAGCGGCTCGAGCGGGTGTACGCGCCCTACGCCTTTGGCGTCGTGCCGGAAGTGATCTGGCGCATCGCGCAGGACTTGTTCGCCAATCAGACCTGACAGGTCTTGGAGACCTATCAGGTCTAGGCCATCGCCACCGCCGCCTTCAGCGCATCGTCGGCGCGGTCAAGGGTCGTGTCGATGTCGGCCTCGCTGTGGGCCGCCGAGATGTACCACGTCCCCCGCAGGATGGGCCGCACACCGCGCTCCATGAGGGCCGCCACGAAGCGGCGGTAGAGGTCCTGGTCGCGGGCCGCGTAGTCGCGGTAGTCGCGCCACGTCTCGGCCTCGGTGAAGGCCATTTGGACCACAGGCCCCACGCCGCCCGTCAGGGTCGGTACGCCATAGCGCCGGCCGACCTCGCGCAGCCCCGACCGCAGCCGGTCGCCCAGGGCGCGCAGGCGGGGATAGACCTCGGCGCGGTGGTCTTCGAGGTACTTGACCGCCGCGTTGGCGCCCGCCATGACCAGGGGGTGGGTGTTGTATGTCCCGCCGTGGAGGACCTTGCCCTGGCTGATCTGGTCCATGAGGGCGCGGCGCCCGGCCACGGCGCTCAGCGGCAGGCCCGCCGCGATGCCCTTCGCGTACGTCGCCAGGTCGGGCGTGACGCCGTACAGCGCCTGCGCGCCGCCCAGGTCGACGCGGAAGCCGCTGATGACCTCGTCGAAGATGAGGACGACGCCGTAGCGGTCACACAGCTTGCGCAGCCCTGCCAGGTAGCCGGGCTGGGGCGCGATGCCCCCCGAGTTGAACATGATGGGTTCGGTGATGAGCGCGGCGACCTCGTGCCCGTGACGCTGCAGGGCCGTCTCAACCGCGTCCAGGTCGTTCCAGGGCAAGACGATGACCTCGTCGAGGACGTGGGCGACCATGCCGCCGCTGCCGGGGACGGGGCGCGGGGCCTCGCGCGGGCCGGCGGCCTGAGGGTCGGGCCAGTAGCTGATGATGACGGGGTCGGGCCAGCCGTGGTAGTGACCCTCGAACTTGATGAACTTCTCGCGGCCGGTGTAGGCGCGGGCCAGGCGCAGCGCTGAGGCGACGGCCTCGGAGCCGGAACCGTTGTAGCGGACGAGGTCGGCGCAGGGCAGGACGCGCTGCAGCCGCTCGGATAGCTCGATCTCCAGCCAGTGCTGGCCGGCCGAGATGAGCAACTGGTCGAGCTGCTCGTGGGCGGCGGCGATGACCTCGGGCGGGTTGTGGCCCAGCAGGAGCGGGCCTTGCCCCAGCACGTAGTCGATGTA
>CAZLBQ010000378.1:0-6456 GCA_964557745.1 uncultured Anaerolineales bacterium | reverse complement strand
CCAGGTCGGCCCCGGCTCCCCCGCTCCCCTGCCCCCCGGCCCCAGGATGCCCTCCATCATGCTCAGCGGCTTGGGCGAGCCGCTGATGAGCCGCGCACGCGCATGGACATGCTCGATGAGGATGTTGCGCATCGGGCCGTGGCTGTCGTTGACAACGATCTCGGTCGCGCCCGCGGCCAGCGCGCCCTCGACGGCGGCGTTGACGTCGTCAGTCATGAGGCGGCGCGCCCGCTCATAGTCACGCGCGCCGGGCGAGGTAAACTCATTGTCAGTGACGCCACTAATGCCTTCCATATCGGCGGAGATGAAGACGCGCATCTTAACCCTCTTTACTACCAAAGCGGACCGACCGGATATCGCGCTCCTGGCCCGTCGGCGCGCATAGTGGCCCGTACAGTTCGGGTCGACGCGCCTGCAACCAGCGCCGGCCAGAGGAGGTGGGCAGGACGTCGGCCTCGAGATCGGCGACCACCAGATCGTCGTCGGCTTGGCGGCTCTCGACCAGCATCTCACCGTAGGGGTCGAGGATCATAGCGTTGCCCGTGCGGACCTCGTCGTCGTCGACACCGACACCGTTGCTGAAGACGAGAAACATCCCGTTGTCGTGGGCGCGCGCGGGCAGCCAGCGCATGAGCCAGCCGCGCCCCTTCGGGCCACAGAACTCGGCTTCAATGGCCGCCGGGTCCTCGCGCCGCCGCTCCCACAGCGCCGGGTCAATCGCGCCCATCGCGCGCGGGCTGCGCGAGCGGCAGCCGCCGGTCTGGTGGGGCGCCAGGAGAATCTCGGCCCCCATCAACGCCGTGATGCGCGCGTTCTCGATGAGGTTGTTGTCGTAGCAGGTCAGAACGCCGATGCGGCAGCCGCCAGGGATGTCGAACACGGTGTACGCGTCGCCCGACTTGAGATAGGGGCTGATGAAGGTGTGGAGCTTGCGGTGGCAGGCGGTCCGCTCGTCCGGCATGGCGACGACGTAGCTGTTGTACAGCGAGCCGTCGGCGGCCCGCTCGATCAGCCCGGCCCCGATGGTCATGGCGTGCTGAGCGGCCAGTGCCAGCCGAGCCGTCGTCGACGGACCATCCGGGACAGGCTCGGCCAGCGCCTCGACCTCGTCGCGCGCGAGCTTGCGGACGTGCCAGTAGCCCGTGATGCACATCTCCGGAAAGGCCAGCAGTCGGACGCCCTGAGCCGCAGCCTGCGCGACAAAGCTGCGTATCTTCGCCAGGTTGGCCGTTTTGTCGCCGGGGGCGTGCTGGAACTGCACGGCCCCGGCGCGAATGTCCTGCAAATCGGTCTCCTACACTAGGCCGGGACGGCCAGCGCCTTGATGGCCTCGGCGATGCGGGCCTTCGTGGCCTCGTCGGGCAGCGACAGCGGGGCGCGCGGATAGCCGCCGCGATAGCCGAGCATGGTCAGGGCCGCCTTGTAGCCGCCGATGCCGTAGGGGCGGGTGACGGCGGCTTCGACAGCGGTCAAGGTCGCCTGCAGCTGGCGCGCCTCCTCGTGGCGGTTGGCGAGGGCCGCCTCGTAGATGGCGACACACAGTTCAGGGGCAATGTTGGCGACGGCCAGGTTGGCGCCCACGCAGCCGACGACCATCGCCGAGTGCAGGACGCGCGCGCCGCCCGTGAAGACGGCGAAGCCCGGTTCGCTCTGGGCGACTTCGGCGGCCAGTTGCCCCGCGTCGGCGGCGCTGTCCTTCATGCCGACGATGTTGGGGTGGCGCGACAAGGCGGCGACCGTCCGCGTCTCCATGTTGAGGCCGGTGAAGGGCGGCACGTTGTAGACGAGAACCGGGATGGGCGAGGCGTCGGCGACGGCCTGGTAGTGGGCCAGCAGCGCCTCGTGGGTCATCATGGTCTTGTAGAAGAACGGCGTGACGACCAGGGCCACGTCCGCGCCGAGTTCCGCCGCGCGGCGCGTCTGGCGGATGGTCTGGGCCGTGCCCAGGTGGCCGACGCCGATGGACAGGACGCGGTCGCGCGGGCAGGCGTCGCGCGCGGCGGCGATGATGCTGTCGCGCTCGCTCTCGTCCAGGTGGACGAACTCACCCGTCGAGCCGAGGACGAGCACACCGTGCACGCCGGCCTGGAGCCACTTGCCAATGTTGTGCGTCATGGCGGCCAGGTCCACCGCGCCATCGGCGGTGAAGGGCGTCACGCACGCGGGGAAGACACCTTTGAGTTGGACCATCGAAGCCTCCGGGGTTGCAGATTGCAGGTTGAAGGTTGCAGGTTATAGCAGGCCAGTCAGGTTTCGTAAGCGGCGACGTCTTCCTGAATCCGGGGGCCGTTGGGGCGGGATTCAAGGTAAGCCATGAACCGAGCAAGTTGGCGGCTGCACGTTTCGGTGGCAGCTAGAAGACGCTGGGCCTCAGCCGCTGCTAGATAGCTGAGATCCTCGGCTACGTAGAGCTGAGCGCGAAGCTCGCCCGCCGATGCCTTCGCTCGCCCTAGATACTTGATGAACATGGCCTGCGTCCGACTCTCGAAGCCCTCAGCGATATTGGACATGATGGACACGGCAGCGCGACGCATCTGGTCTCTCAAGCCATAGTCGCGGCCGAAGGCGCCCTGATTGGAGGCACGGTAGATGTCCCGCGTCAGTTCCCGCGCTCGACACCAGACGTCCAGGTCTTCGAAGCGCTCGACCGTCGCCACGCTCCCTCCCAGCCACACGATAGCGGCTATTCTAACCCGCAACACCCGAAACCTGCAACCTTCGCCCGATAATCTGAACCTTCAACCTTCAACTTGCAACCTTCACCCCCCATAGACCCACTCGCCGCCGAGCATGGTAGCCTGGACCTGGGTCGCCAGGATCTCGGCGGGGTCGATGGTGAAGATGTCGCGGTCGAGGACGACGAGGTCGGCCACCTTGCCGGCGACCAAGGAACCCTTGACGTCCTCCTCGCCCGTGGCGTAGGCCGCGCCCAGCGTGTAGCCGTGGACGGCCTCGTGGACGCTGAGCCGCTGGGCGGGATACCAGCCGCCGGGCGGCGTACCGTCGGCGCGCTGGCGTGTCACCGCCGCGTGAATGCCCACCATCACGTCCGGCGTCTCGACCGGCGCGTCCGAGCCAAGAGCCAGCCGCGTCCCGTGGTTAAGCAGCGAGCAGTAGGCGTAGGCGGTCTCGGCTCGCGCGCCCCAGTACTTGTCGGCGATGAGCATGTCCGACGTGGCGTGGATGGGCTGGACCGAGGCGATGACGCCCAGTTGGGCCAGGCGCGGCACGTCCGAGGGGGTCAGGACCTGGACGTGCTCGATGCGGTGGCGGAGGGGAGTTGAAGGTTGCAGGTTAAAGGGTGAAGGTTCAGTCCCGGCGGAACGCCCTTGCGACGCCGCCAGTTCGGCCAGAACATCCAGGACTTTGTGGTTGGCGGCGTCCCCGATAGCGTGGACGGCGACGCTGATGCCGGCCGGCGCGCCGCGGAAGACCAGGTCGCGCAGTTCCTCGAACTCGGTGGTGACGATGCCCCGATTGCCCGGCTGCCCTTCGTAGTCTTCGAGCATGTCCGCCGTCTGCGAGCCGAGCGTCCCGTCCATGAAGATCTTCAAGCCGGCCACGCGCAGCCAGTGGTCGCCATCCCAACTCTTCATGCCCCGCTTGATCATCTCGTCCAGGAGGTGCTTGTGGAAGTAGTGGGTGATGCGCCAGGCGAGCCGTCCCTCAGACTTGAGGGCGCGGAAGTCGTCCCACAGCGCGAACGGGTCGGCGTAGCCCATCTCGTGGCCGCCGACGAGGCCCATGCGGTGCCAGAGCGGAAAGGCCTTCTGGAGCGCCGCGCGGCGCTGCCGCGTGTCGGCCTCCGGAATGACATCGTCCACCAGGTGCTGCGCGTTCTCCAGCAGCACGCCCGTCGGCTCGCCGTGGGCGTCGCGGCGAATCTCGCCGCCCTGCGGGTGGGGCGTGTCGCGCGTGACGCCCGCGAGTGCCAGGGCCTTCGAGTTGACCCACAGGACGTGGCCGTCCTTGCGCGTCAGAGCGACCGGGTGGTTGGGCGCGACGCGGTCCAGGTCGGCGCGGGTAGGCAAGCCGGTGTCCCAGATGTTGGAGTTCCAGCCCCAGCCCTCAATCCAGCGCTCCGTCGGAGTCGTCCGGGCGCGCTCGGCGACAAGGGCCAGCGCCGCGTCGCGCGTCGGCACACCGTCAAGCTGGACCTTGTCCTGGGCCAGCGCCCAACTCATAATGTGCAGGTGCGAGTCGGTGAAGGCGGGCAGGACGAGCCGCCCGCCCAGGTCCACCACCTTGCCCGTCGGCATGTCGGATAGCCGCCCGACCGCCAGAATCCGGTCGCCCTCAATGGCGATGGCCTGGGCCTGCGGGGCGTGACGGTCCATGGTCTGGATCACAGCGTTGCTGAGAATCAACGGTTGTGGCATGTCTGTCCTCGTGGGTTGCGCTAGGGGGTGTTCGGGCCGGGCCGCTCGACGACCTTCTCCATCTCCATGCCGTCGATGCGGCCACCGTAGTAGCCCCGGCGGAGGGCGAAGTCGTGGTAGCCCAGGCTGCGGTACAGGTGGCGGGCGGCCTCGTTGTCGACGCGCACGGTCAGCTTAAAGCGCCGCGTGCCCGCTTCGGCTTCGACGGCCTCCATCAGCCGCCGCCCGATGCCCTGGTTGCGGACGGCGGGGTGAACGGCAATGTTGGCGATCCAGGTCACGCCGCGCCGGCGCTGCGGCTGGGCCAGGACGAAGCCGACCAACTGATCGGCCTGCGTCGCCTTGAGAAAAATGTGGCCCGCGGGCAGGCAGAGGAGAAAGTCCGCCCACCCCCAGGCCTCCGCGCCAAAGCTCGCGCGTTCCAGGGCGACAATCGCGCCCAGGTCGCGCATGCGGACATGGTCCAACTCAAGCGTCGGCGTCGGCGTCGGCGTCGTCATCCACGTCGAACTCGTCGTCGGCGTCCCAGCTATCGAGGTGGACGCGCACCTCTTCGCACACCTGGAGGACCAGGTCGGCCCGCCAGGCCTGGCCGGCCTTGTCGGTCCAGCCGGGCTTGTCAGGATACTTGGCGACAAAGTCGGTCGTCCGCGCCTCGAAGGTGTCGAGGGCGGCGCGCGGTTCCGGCTCGGCCAGCAGCCGCTCGATCAGGCGCTGCTTGGTGGCCCACCGCTCGGCCAGGGTGCTGGCGAGGGGCGACGGGCCGCCGTTCACGCCGGCCGGCCGCTTGAGGCCGCTCAAGGCGAGCGGCTTGACGGTCTTCAAGAGGTCTTCCAAAGCTTCGCGGTCTGACATGCTACGCCCCCCGTTCCGCCGTCTCGAGCCGCCGCTCGCCCGGCTCGCCGGGCGGGTCCTGCGGGTTGAGGAGGCGCTGGAGGAAGGTCGCCATGCGCTCCTTGTGGCCCGCGTCGCCGACGACCGTCGGCAACTGCTTGAGCAGGGTGCGGATGGGGATGGGCGTAACCTGGCTCAGGCGCGTCAGCAGGTCCTCGAAGGCGCGGCTGACGGCTGGGTTGGGGTGGCTCTGGAGCTGGAAGGCCAGTTGGACCGGCGAGGCGTTGGGCTGGGCCTGGAAGGTCGGCTCGAAGCGCCGCGCAGCGATGGCAAAGTAGTACGACAGCATAGGCCGCATCAGACCCCGCACCCGCTCCTGGACGGTGTCGTCGGAGTAGGCCAGGTAGAAGAAGCTCAGGTAATAGGGAATGGCGCGCTCGTACTCGCGCTCGACAAAGCGGTGGCCGGCCTGGACCGAGCAGTAGCCCGCCAGGTACCACTTGAGGTCTTCCAGTGTCGCCCCCGTCTCGCCGCTCTCCAAGGCCATCTGCTGCGTCTTGGTCGCCAGCAGGTACTTGGTGGCGCTGGCGGCGAAGTCACGGACGCGCAGCCGCGTGCCCTCATCGAACAGCCGCCGCGCCTCGAGCGACGTGATGACCGACTCCGGCGGCGGCTCCACGCTGTCCAGGTCGGGCAGGATAGGGGCCAGCGGCGGCAGGCCGGCGAGCGGGCTGGCCGTCTCGTGGGGGGGCGCAGCATAGGCGCCGTTCTTCTGTTCGAGGACGCCACTGGATACCAGTTCACTCAGCAGGGTTTCGACGTACTCGGCCTGGTCAGGCGCGCCAAACAAAGCCCCTGACATCTCGACCACGTCGACCTGCAAACCGCCCTCGACAATCTTGCGCACGTACGACGCCTCGCCGCGGCGGATAAAGGTCTCGACGGTGATGTTGGGCCGTAGCTCGGCGGCGGCCGCCAGTGACGGCGGGTGGTCGAAGTCCAGGCAGCCGCTGCGGAAGGCCAGGCGCAGCACGTCGCGCACCTGGCTCTGCGGGCGCAGGATATTCTCGCCGTCGTAGCGCTCGCGGAGGATGGCCGCCGCCTGGTCGAGACTGAGGGTCTGGAGGGTAGTGCGGAACAGTTCGTGGAGGTCGCCGAGGATGGCGCGACGCGTGCTCGTCTCGACGACGGGCGCGGTTGTGGCGCTCCACGACCTCCGCCCCGTGCGCACGGGCGACGGCAG
>CAZLBQ010000377.1:0-6457 GCA_964557745.1 uncultured Anaerolineales bacterium | reverse complement strand
GTGACGAGGCCGAGCGGGCGCGGCTGGGGCGGGCGGCGCAGGCCCTGGCCGTTGCGCGCTACGACTGGGCGGCGCTGCTGCCCGCCCTGGACCCGCTGTATGCCTGACCCGCGTACTCTCCAGACGCGCTCGAACGTGTCAGGCAAGTACCGTCTGCGCCGCGCTCTATTACAGAGCACAGGCGCCGTCTTGCGTCGCTCGCAGCCCGAGCGAGCCGCGCCAGGTTCTAGCGAGGCGGAGCGAGGCCCCCGCATCCTGCTCATCCGCCCCGACCACCTGGGCGACGTGCTGCTGGCGACGCCCGCGTTCGCCGCCCTGCGCGCGGCCCTCCCTCACGCCCACCTGACGGCGCTGGTCGGCCCGTGGGCGGAGATCGTGGCGCGCCGCAACCCCCATGTCGATGCCGTCCTGACCCTGCCCTTCCCCGGCTTCACGCGCCAGCCGCCGAGCGCCGGGGTCGCCGTCCAGCCGTACCGGCTGGCGTGGCGCGAGGCGCAGCGTCTCCAGGCGTACCATTTCGACGCCGCCATCGTCATGAGAGTCGACCATTGGTGGGGTGGGCTGCTGGTGGCGTTGGCGCGCATCCCGCAGCGCCTCGGCTACAGCCATCCCGACGTCGCGCCCTTCCTGACGAGGGCGCTGCCCGTCGCGCCGGACACCCACGTGACGGTCCTCAACCTAGCGCTGGTCGACAGCTTCGTCCGCACCCTTCAACCTTTAACCTTCAACCTCCAACCCGGCGTTCCGCCCCTGGAGTTCCCCGTCACCGACGCGGAGCGAGCGGCGGCAGTCGAGTGGCTGAGGGCGGGAGGGATTGGTGACGAAGAGCGACTGATTGCCATCCACCCAGGCGCGGGGGCAGCGGTGAAGCTGTGGACCAACGGGGGCTGGGCGACCGTGGCCGATGCGCTGGCCGACGCCGGCGCGCGCATCGTTCTCACCGGCAGCAAGGCGGAAGCGCACCTGACGGCGGACGTGGCGGCGCGGATGCAGCGCCCGGTGTTGGACGCGGCGGGCGCGACGGACTTCGGCACGCTGGCCGCGCTGCTGGCGCGCTGTGCTCTCGTCGTTGGGGCGGACGCGGGCGCGCTCCACCTGGCGACGGCGGTGGGGACGCCAACGGTTCGGCTGTACGGCCCCATCGACCCGCGCCAGTTTGGACCGTGGGGACCGCCCGCCGTGCACCGCGTCGTCCTGGCCGAGCCGCCCCTGGCCTGTCAGTTCTGCGAGCGCCTGGACTACCCCGACGCCGAGTTGCCCCTGCATCCGTGCGTGCGCTGGATTCGCGTCGAGCAGGTTATCGACGCCGCGCGGGACGTGCTGGCGCTGACGCGAGCCTAGAGCCTTTTGGCAGTCACCCTGAGCGGAGTGAGGGGTCTGGGGACGGTGGCAGAGCAGACGCTTCACTTGGTTCGGCATGACAATCGTGTCGTAAGGACTTGAGGAGTATAATTGCCGCTCTTCAGAGTATCGCCGTCCCGCCACGACGGCTGTCAAGCGAAGGAAACTGTTTTGCCCCCACGCTACCGTCTCAGTCTCGTCACCCTATTGGCCGCGCTGCTTCTCCTCATTGCCACCGTCACCCTCGCCCAGGGGCCGACCCCAGAGCCCGGCGCCTCGCCACAGCGTGACGCGACACCCGCCCTCAGCCTACCGGCCCCCCTGCCCGTCGAGCCGGACCTCCTCAAAGCGGCGCTGGCCCACCCCGACCAGGGCTTCGACTTCATCGTCTACATGAAGGGCGGCGTCGATTGGAAGGGGTTGGGGCTGGAGGACGCGCAGGGCAAAGCGGCGGCATGGCCCGCAACAGCGACCGCCCGCCTGGACCGCCGCAAGGCCGTCGTCAACGCCCTCAAGACGACGGCCGACACCGCCCAGGCCGACATCCGCTCCGCCTTACAGAAGGGGCAGGCCAGCGGCAAGGTCCAAAGGGTGCAGCCCTTCTGGGTCGTCAACGCCGTCCATGTCCAGGCCGATGGGGCGACGCTGCTCGCTCTGGCTGCCCGGCCCGACGTCGCCATTATCCGCGCCAACCACAGTTGGCAGCTTCCCGCTACCGAGTTGAAGCAGGAGCAAAGCTCGTCAGCCACCCAGACGGACGACGGGGCGCCCGAGTGGAACATCCAGCGCATCCGCGCCGACCTGGTGTGGTCGCTGATGGGCAAGGATGGGCAGGGTATCGTCGTCGCCAGCATGGACACCGGCGTTGACTGGCAGCATCCCGACCTGCAACGCGCCTATCGCGGCTACGACCCCAAGGGGCTGCCCAACCACGTCGGCAACTGGTTCTGCGCCACGGACGAAGGCTATCTCTACCCCGGCGACGGCATCGGCCACGGCACGCATACGACAGGCAACATCCTGGGCCAGGGCGGGGTCGGCGTCGCTCCCGGCGCGCAGTGGATCGCCGTCAAAATCTTCGACGACCGCGCCGTGACCCACGACGCCTGGGCGCACGCGGCGTTCCAGTGGCTGCTCGCCCCCAACGACGACCCATCCCTCGCCCCCGATATCGTCAACGGCTCGTGGGGCAAGCCCGCCCGCGACAGCATGGCCTACCGCGACGACATCCGCGCCCTGCGCGCCGCCGGCATCGTCCCCGTCTTCTCGGTCGGCAATGACGGCCCGTTTAGCGGTACGGTGGGTGTGCCGGGCGGCTATGCCGAGGTGATTGGCGTCGGGGCGTCCGACGATGACGACCTGGTAGCCTCGTTCAGCAGTCGCGGGCCATCGCCCTTCGCGCCGGTCAAGCCGGATGTTGTCGCGCCGGGCGTGCATATCCGCTCGACGTTCCACGGCGGCGGCTACGCCATCGAGGATGGCACGTCGTCGGCCGCCCCCCAGGTCAGCGGGGTCGTCGCCCTGCTGCGGCAGGCCGACCCGCGCCTGACGCCCGACCAGATCGCGGACTTGCTGCGCCGCACGGCGCGGCCTATCGGTACGGACCCGCTGCCGAATAGCATCGCGGGCTACGGCCTGGTCGACGCCTACGCCGCCGTCAGCGCAGCGCTGGGCGCGGGGGAGTTGGCGGGCCGGGTGACACGCGTCGGGGACGGCGGGCCGGTCCAGGGGGCCGAGGTCGCCGTGACGGCCATCGCCAGCGGGGCTACCATCCGCGTCCCGACCGACGTGACGGGCCACTACACCGTCCCGCTCCAGAGCGGAGCCTACGACGTGACGGTGCGCGCCTTTGGCTACAGCGACGTGACGGCGCGCGGCGTGGTCATTGGCGACGGGCAGCGCGTGAGCCGCGACTTCACGCTGACCTTGCTGCCCGTCGGCGTCGTCCTGGGGCGCGTCACCGACACCAACGGCGCGCCCCGCGCGGCGACGGTCATCGTCGAAGGCACGCCGCTGACGACGACCACCCAGGCCGCGACGGGCGTCTACAGCCTGGCCCTGCCGCCAGGCGTGTACCGCTTGCGCGTCGAGGCGCGCGGCTTCCGCGTCGGCCACGCCGAGGTCAACGTCGCCCAGGCGGGAGCGACGGTCCAGCAGGACTTCACGCTGACCCCCGCGCCGACCATCCTCCTGGTCGACAGCGGGGGCTGGTACTACGCCGAGACGCGGGGCTACATCAGCGCGGCCCTCGACGCGCGCGACTATCTCTACGATGTCCACGTCATCCGCTCCCAGTATGACGACGCGCCCAGCCTGACGAAGCTCAAGAGCTACGACGTCGTCCTGTGGTCCAGCCCGCGCGACTCGCCCCGCCTGGTCGGCGCCGACAAGACCCTCTACAACTATCTCCGCGATGGCGGGCGGCTTATTCTCAGCGGCCAGGATATCGGCTACTGGGACGGCGGCGGTGTCGGCATCGTCAGCGACTACTACCGCGGTATGCTCAACGCCCGCTACATCGCCGACCAGGCCAACACGGCGACTGTCAACGGCGTCGCCCAACTCCAGGGCGTTGCCCTGACTCTAGACGGCACGGACAGCGCCGCCAACCAGAACTCACCCGACGTCGTCGGCACGGTCAAGGCCGAGGCCAGTTCGACCGTTGCCCTCTATCCAGGCAGCCGCGAGGCGGGTATCCTGGTCAACACCTGCGCCCCCCACCGCTCGCTCTACCTGGCGTTTGGCGTCGAGGGCGTCCAGGGCCTGGCCAAGCGCGCCGACCTGCTCGACCGCGCCATCCACTTGATGGCCGACCCCACGCCCGGCCAGGCGTTTGTCGTCCGCTCGTCCCTGATGAGCGAGGTAGCGCGCGCGGGTGGCGTGATCACGTACACCTTGACGGTGCGCAACATCGGCGCGCAGGCCGACGAGTACACTCTGTCGGTCGACGACGCCCGCTGGCCGGTCCAGGTTCTCGCCCCGGCCACGGCGGCCCCCATCGACACCCTCAGCCTGGACCGCTGCGCGACGCGCGACGTGCTCGTGCGCGTCACCATCCCCCCGGATGTCGGCTGGAACGGCCAGGACACAGCGACGGTCCGCATCGCCAGCCGCACGCCCAGCGCATCCGCGCCCCCCCAGGTCTTCCCACTTGTCTCGCGCACACCCGCGCCCGTCCTCGTCGTAGACGATGACCAGTGGGTCGACGTCGAGGGCGTCTACACCCAGGCGCTCCAGTTGGCGGCCATCCCCCATGACCTGTGGGACGTCGGACACACATCGAGTGACGGACGTGGCTCACCGCCGGCGACGCGCCTGGCGCTCTATCCGGTCGTCCTGTGGTTCACGTCGTACGACTTCCTGGACACGGTCTCGCCGGCTGAGGAGGCGCGCCTGGCGGCCTATCTCAACAGCGGCGGGCGGCTGCTCCTCTCGTCCCAGGATTACCTGTACACAGCGGGCCTGACGCGCTTTGGCGCCGACTACCTGGGTGTCCTCGGCTACACGGAGGACCTGACGACCGACCACCTTATCGGCGTCAGCGGCGATCCCATTAGCGATGGCCTCGGCCCCTTCCCCCTCGAATTCGAGCGCGTCTTCGGCACGCGCCGCTACAACCACACCGACGCTCTCCAGCCGATGGGCTACGCGGCGCCCGCCTTCCTGGGGGACCACGGCCTGCCCGTCGCCCTCCGCCGCGACGGCGGGGGCTTCCGTACGGCGTTCTTCGCCGCGCCGCTCGAGACTCTGCCTGTCGATGCGCTGCAGGCCGTCCTCAAGCGGACGCTGGGCTGGCTCAGTCCGCTGGGCGCGTCGGCCCTGACCGCCGACCACGCCATTGTCGCCGACGGTGATACCGTCTCCTACACCATTATGGTCCGCAACACCGGACCGACACGCCGCCAGGCGGTGCGCGTCGAGAACCCGCTGCCGCCCCACACCCAGTTGCTTCCCGACAGTGTCGTGGGCGCGACGGTCGAGAACGGCCAGATCGTGTGGAGCGGATCGCTCGCCCCCGGCGCCAGCCACGGCATCGGCTATCGCGTGCGCGTCGACGCGCTCCTGCGGCCGGGTACGAACCTGACGAACAAGGCGCGGTTGGTGGACGAGAGTGGCCTGGCGAGTGAGATTGTCCACGTCACCCGCGTCAACGTCCCCGACCTGTCACCCTCGGTGGCCCTGGCCGACCGCGAGCACGTCCAACCGGGCGACCGCGTCAACTTCACCGTGACGCTGCGCAACCAGGGCGCGCTCGATGCTCCGGCCACCGTCACGGCGACGCTCCCCGCCGGTCTCCAACTGCTGCCGGAGACGGCAGCGGCGTCGAGCGGTGCGACCCACGCCGACGGGAATCAGGTCGTGTGGACCGGTCTGGTGAGGAGGGCGGGCGTCCCCGTCAGCCTCGTCTTCTCAGCCATCGTCACCCCTGAGTACGCGGGCGGCCCCCTGCCGACAGCCATCCGCATCGCCGACGGCTATGGCCCACCGTTGGACCGCACCGTGACCACCGGCGCGACCCGCCAGCTCTTCCTGCCGCTGGTGGTAAGGAGGAGCCGCCCCTAGCCTATCCGCCCGCTGCCCTCCGTCGGTAGTAGTTGACGGTGTGGCGCGCCCCTGCTACAATGCGCTGACCATAGATATATCATCCGGCTCATGAGGTCTGCGTGTCACTCCCCACTTCGGAACTGGCCCCGTTGCGCCAATTGCTTACTGAACGGCTAAGCGAGGTCGACGTCCGTGCGCTGTGTTTCGACCTGGGGGTAGACTTCGAGGATTTGGCCGGCGCCACCCGAAGCGACCGCCTGACATCGTTGCTGACCTATCTGAACCATCGGGATCGGTTGCCCGAATTCATTCAGACACTCCACCGTCAACGGCCTGATCTTGCCCAACTCGACCTGCCCCGCTTATCTTCCCCGGTTGGACGGTCGCTTAGCAGAGAGAGACGTGCCCAGCTTATCCTTCTCGACAAAGTTAGGCGCGCCTGGATTGAGGGGGTCCTCGAACCCTCGCTGTTCCAGGTCGCCCGTGTTGAGCTAGGTCTCGAAGAGCGCCACGAAGCCGTCGCCCATGCCTGGGAATTGCAGGCTCAAGTAGGAGGCGGCCGGCGGCGCGC
>CAZLBQ010000376.1:0-6460 GCA_964557745.1 uncultured Anaerolineales bacterium | reverse complement strand
GGAGTGATCCCGCACGACGCCATCCCCGCCCTCGTCCTCGCGCACCCGCCCCCGCTCCTCCCGCAGGTCGAGGTGGCCGATGACCTCGGACAGCCCCAGGAACAACTGCGGCGTCGGCAGGCGTGGGAAGAGGCGCTGCGTCAACTCGTAGACCGTCAACGGCTGCTCGGCCAGCAGGGCGAACAGGGTCTCGGCACGGTCGGCGTGGTGCGCCAGGCGGTTGGCGATGAGCGTCTGGTGGTCGTGAAACGCAGGCCCATGCCCCGGCCACACGACGGAGATGTCGATGCGCGCCACGCGCCGCATCGACCGCATGTAGTCGAGCAGACTCCTGTCGCGCTCCGTCGCGCCTGGGAGCGGCGGCTCCAACACCGGGTTGGACGACACCTTGAGCAGGAGGTGGTCACCCGCCACCATCTGCTGCGAGCGCGGTTCATACAGGCTGATATGGCTGCTGGCGTGGCCCGGCGTGTGCAGTACTCGCCAGTCGACGCCGCCCATGCGCAACGTGTCGCCATCGCCGAGGACACGAATCTCGGCCTGGTCCGGCAGTGACTCCGAGAAGAATGACCCTAGCTGGACAATTTGCAGCTGCGTCTCCAGCGCATCTGGCGGCACCCCGGCCCGCCGCCAGACCCAACGGTAGAACTGGCCGCGCCGCTCCCACTCGTGGGGCGTCTCGCGCAGCCAACTCACGCTGCCCGTGTGCGCATACACCGGCAGGCCGAGCGTTTCCACCAGCCGCCGCAACAAGCCAAAGTGGTCGATGTGGGGGTGGGTGAGGACGAGTTGCTCGATGTCGGATAGCTGATAGCCGTGGGCCGCAATCTGGGAG
Organism: uncultured Anaerolineales bacterium; assembly: GCA_964557745.1. Taxonomy (GTDB): domain Bacteria; phylum Chloroflexota; class Anaerolineae; order Epilineales; family JAHCIE01; genus JAHCIE01. The sequence continues at coordinate 5,625 of CAZLBQ010000376.1, read as the reverse complement.
GTAAGCGCCTGCCACGCCTCTTCCGTCTTCGGCCCGCTGTCGATGAGGGTCAGCGGCTCGTCCTCGACGAGATAGGCATTCACCGGCCCGATGGGGAACGGCGTCGGGATGGTCAGGCCGATGACACGCGGAGAGAGATCGCTCACGCCGAGGACGGTCGGCTCCGCACCAACACGCCCCACACGCCCCGTTGACACACGTCCCCCTTCTGATTCACCACCGCCACGTCCAGCGTCACTTGCCCCCCGCCCAGGCGCGGGAGGGCCTTGGTCTCCGTCACCCGCGTCTCGACGTGGATGGTGTCGCCAATGAGAATCGGCTTGCTAAACTTCCACTCTTCAATGCCCCGAAAGGCCAGCGCCGTGCCGTCGATGATGCCCAGCCGCGCCACCAGCCCCGACGCGATGCTGAGGCCCAGCAGGCCATGAGCGATGCGCGCCCCAAACGGCGTCTGGGCCGCGAACTCGGCGTCGGTATGCAGGGGGTTCCAGTCACTCGATAGCGCCGCGAACTGGATAATGTCGGTCTCCGTCATCGTCCGTGCGACGGTCCGCGCCTGGTCCCCTACCTGGAACTCCTCGAAGTACTTGCCGCGCACGGCCTCCGCCGTCTGTTCTGTCATACCGTGTCTCCCACGTCCTGTTTTCGTTACCACCACCCCGTCAGCAAGTCGCGCCCGGTCACGACGGCCAGGAGCGCGACCACCACTAGGGCGGCCGAGACCAGCAGCAGCGCCCAACTCGGCCGGTTGAGCGGCTCGAACTCCACCCGCAACTGCCGCCGCGCAAAGCCGCGCATCTCCAGCACCTTGCCGATGGTGTCCGCGCGGTCCACCGCGTTCAACGTCAAGGGAATAAAGATGGGCACCAGCCCCCGCATTCGCCCGATGAACCCGGCGTCCACCAGGGAGTGGGCGCGCGCCTTCTGGGCGTCGGCGATGCGCTCGATCTCAGCCAGCAGCACCGGCACGAAGTTGAGCGCCAGTGCGATCATCAGGGCGTAGTCGGGCGGCAAGCGAAACCACATCAAGCCCTGGATGAGGTCCGAGTTGTTGGTCGTCATGACCACGATGAGCAGCGGCGCGGCGAAGACCAGCATGCGCAGGATGGAGATGACGCCCAGCGCCAGGCCTTCGCGGCTGATGCTGAGCGCCCCGCCGATGACCGGCACGCCGGGCGGGATGAGAGTGAAGAGGGCTTCGCCTGGCACCGTCAGGCCCAGGATGAGACCGATGACGATGATAATCATTGCCAGGCCGCGCAACCGCCGCACCGTCTCCCCCAGCACGTCGCCCACCAGCGCCACCAGCGCGATGCTCGCCAGCACGACCACCAGCGACCCCACCGTCACCAGCGCGAGCCCGGCCACCAGCGTCGCCAGCAGCCAGACGATCTTGATGCGCGGGTCGACGCGGCTCAAGCGGCTGTGCTGTTCCAGGATCATCATGGCCTCGTCCTCCCGCCCAGCCGCGCCTGGGCCTGGGCCGCGAACTGCTTGACGCTCAAGGCCAGCGGCCAGCCCGCCTCGCGCAGCCGTAGGCTGAGTTCCACCAGCGGCGGTGGGGCCAGGTGGCAGTCGGCCAGCAGGTCGAGGTCCGTCATGACCTCGGCCGTGGGCCCGTCGCGCCGCAGGTTGCCATTGTTGAGGACCACCACCCGCCGCGCGAACTCGGCCACGTTAATCAGGTCGTGCGTGACCAGCAGGATCGTGATGCCCTGCTCATTGAGGCTCGTCGCCAGTTCCAGGATTTGTCGCGCGTCGCGGTGGTCCTGGCCCGTCGTCGGCTCGTCCAGCAGCAGGATGCTCGGCTGCATGGCGAGCACACTGGCGATGCACACCTTCTGCTTGTCACCGCGGGACAGGAAGCGCGGGAACATGTCGCGCTGGGCCTGCAGGCCAAACTGGTCGAGCGTCGCCTCAACCCGCGCCTTGACGGCCGCCTCGTCCAGGCCCAGGTTCTTCAACCCGAACTCGATCTCCTCGGCGACCGAGTTGGCGAAGAGCTGGTCGTTGGGGTCCTGGAAGATGAAGCCGATGCGCCGCGCCAGTTGCGACACCTTGGCCGTGCGCGTGTCGATGCCTTCGACTACCACCTTGCCGTGCGTCGGCTTGAGCAGGCCCAGGATGAGCTTCATCAGCGTCGACTTCCCCGACCCGTTGTTGCCGATGAGAGCCGTGAACTCGCCGCGCTGAATCGTCAGGTTGACATTGCGCAGCACATAGTTGGCTTTGGTATAGGCATAGCTCACATCGTGCAGTTGGACCGCCGTCTCCACCATGCCCCTCCACGTTTAACACTCTTTTTGCACTTCCGCCGCCGATTCAAAACGTGCTTCACGTACAATTGAGCTGTTTTGACTGTCACCCTGAACGGAGTGAGGGGTCTCCTCTGCCAACCTTCTCAGAGCAAATGCCTCGCTCCGCTGCTCAGAACCTTCCACTGTCACCCCGAACGGGGTGAGGGGTCTCCTCTGGAAACGCTGCCAGAGCAGATGCCTCGCTGCCCCTTCGCTTCGCTCAGGGCTACGGCTCACCGGCATGACCGCCGCTAGGAGACAACCACTTGCGTACCCTGTTCCTGCTCTGCCTTGCCCTGCTCGTCACCGCCTGCTCGTCCCGCGTCACGCTGACGCCGACGGCCGTCCCACCCGGTAGCGACGACGGCCGGCCGCCGACCCTCGCGCCACCAAGGGCCCCGGCGGCGGTGACACCCCGCCCCGCCGCGCCCGCCGAACCGGCGGCCCCCGAGGCCTGGACCCACTTTACGACCGCCGACGGCCTGCCGTCCAACGACCTGCTGAGCGTCGCCGCCACCAACCTCATCGCCACGGGCATCGAGCAGGCGTGCATCCTGACGACGTCACCCCTGGCCAACTCGGTGTGGGTGGGGACAAACGGGACCGGGCTGGCGATGTGGGACGGCGCGCGCTGGACGACGACCACCACCACGACGCCGGGTGTGAGCCTGGCCGACAACCACATCACCGCCCTGTTCGTCATGCCCCGCGGCCGCGTCCTCATTGGGACCGAGCGCGGCCTCAGCACCCACTGCCCCAACAAGGCCAACCTGCTGTGGCGCTTCGGCGTCGTCTGGACGCCGCCCACGAACCGCGTCCAGGCCGCCGCCAACTTCGGTAACATCCACTGGTACGGCCACCCCGAAGGGACGCGCGTCATGTACCAGGGGCACACCCTCGACAAGCTCTTCACCACCGCCCAGGGCCTCGGCGCCAACGATACCCGCGCCTTCGTCGGTGACGGCCAACTGTCCCGCGTCTGGGCGGGAACGTATGGCGGCGGCATTGCCGTCTTCGACACCGCCAGCCGCGACACCATCCGCATCCGCGGCCTGCTCACCACCGCCAACTCCGGCTTGGGCAGTGATTATGTCACCAGTCTGACCCGCGACGCGGCCAGCGGCGTCATGTGGATCGGCCTCGCCCCCGACCCGCAGCACGGTCGGCCGGGCGGCGTCAGCCGCTATGACAGCCGCGCCCCGAGCGGCAGCCAGTGGCAGACCTTCACCGCCGCCGACGGCTCGCTCCCCAGCGACGACGTCCGCGCCGTCGCCCTCGACCTGAGCGGCGACCTGTGGGTGGGCACGGGGAGCGGCCTGGCGCGGCGGGCGGCGAGCGGGGTCTGGACGACGTACACCGTCGCCAGCAGCGGCGGCGGCTTGGGCAGCGACGACATCAGCGCCATCTCAATTGGGCCTGACAACAGCAAGTGGATCGCGACGCGCGGCGGCGGCCTCAGCCGCCTCAGCGGCGCGCCCCCACCCCCGACCACCGCTACCCCCGTTCCCTCAGCCACCACCCCGCCGCCTGCGTCCACCGCGACCCGCACGCCAACCCCGACGGCCGAGGCCGCCCTCTACCGCGCGTTCCTTCCCCTGCTGGCCCGCGCGACGCGGCTGCAGAATTGACGATTGACGATTGTCTGCCGCCTTCCGCCTGCTGCCTGCTACCTACTGCCTGCGGCCTGCGGCTCGCGGCTCGCCGCGCGACGCAGCGCCGCCTCCGCCTCCGCCTCGTTCAGCGGCAACTGGGGCCAGTCCACCAGCCCCCGCAGCGCCAGCGCCACCTGGGTCATCTGGGGGAGACGCACGCCGGCCGCCTCGAAGGGCGCGGGGTCGGCGAAGACCTCGCGCGGCGGGCCGTCGGCGACCAGGCGGCCCTGGTCCATGAGCAGGAGCCGCTGGGCGTACTGCGCCAGCAGCTCCACCTCGTGCGACACAATCAGGATCGTCGTGCCGAGTTCCTGGTTGAAGCGGCGGCACATGTCGAAAATCTTGCGCACCATCAGCGCGTCGAGTTCCGACGTCGCCTCGTCCAGCACCAGCACCTCCGGCTGCGTCACCATCACCGCCGCGATGGCCACACGCTGCTTCTGGCCGCCCGATAGCGCCTGGGGCGCCCGCCGCGCCAGGTGCGGAATCTCCAGCATCTCCAGGGTACGAGCGGCCATCTGGCGCGCCTCCCGCCGCCCGTAGCCCTGGCTCAGCGGCCCCAGCACACACTCCTCTTCCACCGTCGACATGATGAGCTGCGCATCGGCGTCCTGGAACACCAGCCCCACCCGCCGCGCCAACTCCGCCACGCTGCTCTGCGCCGTCTCCTGGCCGTGGACGACCACGCTGCCTTCGAGCGTCCCCCGTGTATAGTGCGGGATTAGCCCGTTGAGCGTCTGCACGAGGGTCGTCTTGCCCGCCCCCGTGCTGCCGACCAGGCCCACGAACTCACCCTGGCGCAGTTGGAGGTTGACGCCGCGCAGGACCGGCTCCTGGCCCGTCGGGTAGCGGTACGTCACATCGCGCAGCGTGACAATGATCTCGCCCAGACCGGTCGGCTGTGTCACGCTGTCGCCTCAATCATCCCCTGGCGGATCAGCGCCGGCCGGATGGCGCGGTACAGCAGCGGGGTCAGAATCAGCGCGATGATCCACGTCGGGATGGCGATGGTCAGGAAGCCGAACAGCCACCACGCCAGGAGGCCCTGGCCTAGCGCGTTGCCGAAGGCCACGAAGTTGCGCTGCGCGAACTGGCCGGCCGGCAGCAGGCCGAACCACGTCGCAATCGAGAACAGCGTCCACGACACGAGCAACGTCACCGAGACCGTCGTAACGATCTGGCCCGTGGACAGCTCGCGGCTCGTCCCCCGGCTGAACATCTTGGTCAGGTACGCCGCCAGGAGGAACGCCCCGCCGTGGGCGATGATGTTCGCGGGCGGGAAGGGGCTGGACGTCGCCAGCATGGTCAGGATGCCGACGCCGAACCCGATGGCGAGGAGCGGCACCCAGCCGAGGCCAGGGGCCAGGATGAGGGCCATGAACACGTACACCCCGATGCTGGGGGCGAGTTGCGCCCCGCCCACCTGGAAGATGCGGCCCGAGGCGTGGGCGATGAACACCAACGCCAGTAACACGGCCGCCAGCGCGATCTGCCGAGTTGTCATGATGGCTCACTCCTTCTGGATGATAATGGCGGGTAACATCATTGGCCCGCGACGTGGAGGGTCAGGTAGGCTTATTATACGCGGTGGTCAACCACGCGCAACTATGCAACAAAAACGCAGACCTGACAGGTTTTCAAAACCTGTCAGGTCTGCAACTAAGGGCGCGACAAGG
>CAZLBQ010000375.1:0-6462 GCA_964557745.1 uncultured Anaerolineales bacterium | reverse complement strand
TGGGGCATCACAAGGGTCGCGGAGGACCAGGCGGCTCTGGTGGGCTGTGTGGCGGTGTTGGGGGGGGGATGGAGGCGGGACGCGGCGGAGCGGGTGGCGGGGGGGGGGGGGACAGGGGCAAGGGGGGGGGGGAGGGGGGGCAGGGGCGAGGGGACGGGGGCGAGGGGTGAGGGGGCAGGGGCCAGGGGGCAGTCCGTTGAAGGTTTACTTGACAATGACCTTCAACTTGAGGCTTTCAACCTTCAACCTTTAACCGTGGATGTCCTGGACGGGCTAGAGAGCCTGGTGACGCAGAGCCTGGTCTGGCAGACGGAGACGGGGGACGGCGAGCCGCGCTTCGGCCTACTGGAAACCATCCGCGAGTTCGCACAGGAGCGGCTGGCCGAGAGCGGCGAGTTGGAGACCCTGCGCCAGCGCCACGCCCTGTACTACGGAAGGCTCGCGCGGGAGGCCGAGGCACAGATGAAGGGGGCCGGGCAACTGGCGGCGTTGCAGCGGTTGAGGGCCGAGGATGACAATCTGCGCGCCGCGCTGGACTGGGCAACCCAGCCGGCGCAGTTGAGGCTGGGCATCGGGCTGGCTAGTGACCTGTTCGGCTACTGGTTCATGCAAAGCCGCCTGGCGGAGGGCCGCCACTGGTTCGAGACGCTGCTGGGGCTGCTGCCGCCTGACGCGCCGGCCGAAGCGCGGGCGCGCGTTCTGTATGGCGCGGGCGGGATGGCGCGTCGGCAGGGTGATTTCGCCACCGCCCAGACCTGGCTCATGGAGAGTGTCGCCCTCTTCCGTCAGGAGGGTGATAAGGCAGGGCTGGCGTATGCGCTCATGTTTTTCGGCGACCTGGCGTTTGAGCGTTCGGCATTCGTCGCGGCTCAGGCTGCCTATGAAGAGGCGGGAGCCTTGTGTCAGGAGGTGGGGGACCGCTGGGGGCGGGCGATGGCGCATCACGTCATCGGCCTCCTGCGCCTCGTGCGTCACGGCGACCTGGACGGCGGGCAGCGGCTGGGGGAGCAGAGCCTGGCCGCGTTCCGCGCGTTGGGCGACCAGTGGGGGAGTACGGACTCGCTGCGCCTGCTGGCCCAGATCAACCTGCTGCGCGGTGACTATGTCGAGGCGGCGCGCCGTCATCACGAGATGCTCGACGTCAGCCGCGCATTTGGCGACCGCCAGGGGATGGCGGCCTCCTTCGAGACGTTGGGCGCGCTGGCCCTGGCCCAGGATGACGCGGCGCAGGCCGAGACGTACTGGACCGAGGCCATGACGCTGCACCGGCAGGGAGGCAACAAGCACGTGATTGCGTACATGACCGGCAAGCTGGGGCAAGTCGCCTACGCGCGGGGCCGTCTGGAGGAGGCCGCGCGCCTGCTGGAGCAGAGCATGACCATCAGCCAGGAACGCGGCATCGAGTGGACAAACACCGAGGCCGTCCGCCATCTGGCCCGCGTCCGCTTAGCCCAGGGTCAGGTGGCGGAGGCGGCCCGCCTGTACCGCGCCAGCCTGCGCGTGTGCCACGATAGTGAGGACCTGTACTGCATCGCCGAGTCACTCGTCGGGTTGGCCGGCGTGGCGGCCAGGCAGAGCGAGGCGGAGCGGGCCGCCCGTCTCTACGGCGCGGCGCTGGCCACCCACGAGGCCCAGGGTCTCCCCGTCTGGCCCCCAGACCGTCGGGAGTACGAGCGGCAGATCGCCCCCGCCCGCGCTCTACTCGACGCCGCCACCTTTGACACCGCCGAGCAAGCCGGTCGGGCTGTGCCGCTCGCCGAAGCGATCGCCGACGCCCTGACGGAAGCGTCCACCTCTGAACCATCTGCACCCCGCTAAGTGTTCGCCGCCAACCGCCCGCCGCGAGAGGCATTCCCCATGATGAGCCAGCCCCCACCGGCGGAGCTGCGCGCTACGCTGGACACCGTCTACCGTACCGAGTCGCGCCGCGTTCTCGCCACCCTCATCCGGCTGCTGGGTGACTTCGACCTAGCCGAAGAGGCGCTCCAGGAGGCGTTTACCTCGGCGCTCGCCCAGTGGGGTCGCGACGGCGTACCGGCCAACCCGCGCGCCTGGCTGGTGTCGGCGGGCCGCTTTAAGGCCATCGACGTGTTGCGCCGCCGCTCCCGCTTCGACGCCTCGCTGGTGTCCCTGGCCGAGCGCCTCGACGCCGACACAGCCGACGCGTTCGAGCGAGACGACGCCGACGTCGAGGACGACCGGCTGCGCCTGATCTTCACCTGCTGCCACCCGGCCCTGCCGTCCGACGCCCGCGTCGCTCTGACGCTGCGCGAGGTGTGTGGCCTGACCACGGAGGAGATTGCCCGCGCCTTCCTCATCGCGCCGTCCACGCTCGCCCAGCGCATCGTGCGGGCCAAGGCGAAGATTCGGGACGCGCGCATCCCATACCGTGTCCCGTCGCGGGCGGAGTTGCCCGACCGCCTGGACACGGTGCTCCACGTGGTCTACCTGGTGTTCAACGAGGGCTACTCCGCCTCCGCCGGCGAGGCGGTGACGCGCCCCGACCTGTCGGGGGAGGCTATTCGGCTAGGGCGACTGCTCTACGAGTTGCTGCCCGAGGCGGAAGTCACGGGGCTGCTGGCGCTGATGCTGCTGCACGAGTCGCGGCGGGCGGCGCGCACCGACGCACACGGCGACCTGGTTCTGCTAGAGGACCAGGACCGCTCGCTCTGGAACCAGGCCCAGATCGCCGAGGGCGTGGCGCTGGTGGACCGGGCGCTGGCGTCGGAAGCCGTCGGCCCGTACACGCTCCAGGCCGCCATTGTCGCCGTCCACGCCCAGGCGCCGACGGCCGCCGCGACGGACTGGGGGCGCATCGTCGCGCTGTACGACCTGCTGATGCAGGTGACGCCGTCGCCTGTCGTCGCGCTGAACCGGGCGGTGGCGGTGGCGATGCGCGACGGGCCGGAGGCCGGCCTGGCGCTCATCGATGAGCTGCTGGGGCGCGGCGACCTGGCGGACTACCACCTGGCCCACGCCGCGCGGGCGGACCTGTTGCGCCGCCTAGGCCGCCCGGCGGACGCCCGCGCCGCCTACCAGCGGGCGCTCGCCCTCACCCAACAGGAACCAGAGCGGCGCTTCCTCGAACGCCGCCTCGCCGAACAGGAAACCCCATGAGTACCAAGTCTGTCGCCGACAAGCTCCTCATCAAACCCCATACCCGACTCTGGGCGTCGCATCCCGACCGTCTCCAGCTTGTCGGGCCGCTGCCCGATGGCGTCAGCCTGGTGGACGGCCTGGCGGACGCGACGACGGCTCTGGTCTTCGCCGACGATGGCGCCTCACTGCGCGCCCTCCTCACTACCCACCGGGCCGGGTTAGCCCAGCCAAGCGTCTTTTGGGTGGCCTACCCGAAGGCGAACCGCACCGACATCAACCGCGACAGCCTGTGGCCCATCCTCGCCGAAGTCGGGATGCGCCCGGTGTCCCAGGTCGCGCTGGACGACGTCTGGTCCGCGCTGCGCTTCCGCCCCTTCCGCGAAGGTGAGACGCCCTTCACAGGTGGTGGGAGCAAGACGTCAGCCCATTGAGGCATGATACGAATTAGCACAGAATTTCCAAGTTCGGTCGCTAACGTGTCGATTTTAGCCTGGCCCGAACGACTATCTTGTGACAACCCATGATAAAGGAGACACAGACATGCGTGTAATGGTGATCATCAAGGCGAACGAGGAGTCGGAGGCGGGGGTTCTGCCGGACGAGAAGCTGCTGAGGGAGATGACGCAGTACAATGAAGAGTTGGTGAAGGCGGGGATCATGCTGGCCGGGGAGGGTTTGCACCCCAGTTCGCGGGGCGTCCGCGTCAAGTTCACAGGCCGCCAGCCGACGGTCATCGACGGCCCCTTCGCGGAGACCAAGGAACTCATCGCCGGCTTCTGGCTGTGGCAGGTACAGTCGATGGCTGAAGCGATTGAGTGGGTCAAGCGCTGCCCCAGCCCGGATGGGGCGGTGGAGGGCGAGATCGAGATACGCCCGGTGTTCGAGGACGACGACTTCGGGGCTGAGTTCACCCCGGAGTTGAGGGAACAGGAGGCGCGTCTCCGCGCCCAGTTGACAGGCGACGCCGCGCGCTAGCGATGGCGGTCGCACAATGACGGCTGTCATTCACCTCACCGTGCCCCGTGAGGAGGTCCACAACGTTATGGGGCCGGGCTTGAGCGAGCTGCTGGCGACGGTCGCGGCGCAGGGCATGACCCCACCGGGACCCTGGTTCACCCATCACCTGCGCATGGCGCCTGACGTTTTCGACTTCGAGATCGGCGTGCCGGTGGATGCGCCGATCTCGAAGTCGGGTGGAGCCGGGCAGCCTGCCCGCGACGCGGGTGGCGCGGACGGTCTATCACGGCTGGCGCACGGAACTCAACCGCCCCCTGGCCTGACGGGAGCTACTTGATGGGAACGTAGATGTCCGTCCGCAGTTGGTCCGGGGCCACCTGGCTGGGGTCGTCGACGTAGTCCTCATAAGGAATGGCCTCGCGCAGTTCGACGCCGGCGGTGGGGAGCCAGTCGCGCAAGATCGCCTGCCAGGTTTGCCAGAGCGTCTCGTAGGGGCCGACGTGGCGGAAGACGGCCCAGCGCCCGCCGGGCAGCGTCTGGTAGGCAAGCCCGTCGGTATCCGTCGGCTCGGTCCCGTCGGCCAGGATGGCCCCGGCGTCGAAGCGGGCCGGCTTGCCGACCTCGACCTCGTCGGGGTAGATGGCGATGCAGTGGCGCATCTTGTCCATCAGGTGGTTGGCGTCGAGGAACGCCATCAAGCGGCCAAAGGCCTCACCGTTGGCGGTCTGGAAGGCAGGGCTGGTCATGACCTCGGTCGCGCGGGCGTAGAGCACCTTCTGGTCGGGCAGGGTGCGGATGGCCATTGGTTGCATGGGAACCTCCTGGCGTGAATAGGGAATTCGTCGGTTGATCAAGTGAGCGGCGGCCGTTGGGTTGAGTTCGCGAAACTCACTGGGACTGACGCCGAAGGTCTGCTTGAACGCCTTGCCGAACGCCGAGTGGGTGTCGTAGCCACACGCGAGGGCGATGTCGGTGACCTGCGCCGCGCCGCCGAGCAACTGCCGCGCCGCCCGCTCCATCCGCGCCCGCCGCACGTAGGCGGCCATGTTCTCTCCCACGTAGGCCGTGAAGATACGATGGAAGTGGGACACGGAGAAGCCGGCCAGGGCCGCCAACTCGTCGCGGTTGAGCGGCTCATCCAGGTGGGCGCGGATGTAGCGCGTGACGCGGTTAACGCGTTCGTGGTAGTCCAGTCGGGTATCAGTCGCCATACGCCTACTATATCACAGTAGCACATGTGTTTGCTACTCCATTTGTATCATCTTGCGCGGCCGGCGCGTTTGACTTTTCAGAACAGGCGTGCTAGACTCTCCGCCCACATTCGGATAGAGCTGTCCCCAGGAGGGCTTATGGCGGGTCAAATTGAGGCGCAGCACTTCACCAACGCGTTGTACGGCCTGCTCGACGAGGCCTTCGACAATGTGCATGGCTACTTCCTGGACAAGGGTACCTCCATGTTCGAGACCCTGGCGACCATCAGCGCTGAGGAAGCCTCCATTCCCGTCGGTGGGCGCTGCGCGACCCTGGCTGCCCAGGTCAAGCACACCGCCTTCTACCTCGAAGTGGTGGACCGTAATGTGCGCAGCGGCCAGTACGAACGGGTCGACTGGGGCGAAATCTGGCGCACCACATCGACGGTGACGCCCGAAGAGTGGGCGGCGATTCAGGCGCGGCTGCGGACAGCCTACGACGGCATCCGGGCGCTCATCGCGGACCAGACCGAGTGGCCCAGCGAGGAGCACGTGGGCGGCGCTATTGCTACGGTCGTCCATACGGCGTATCACCTGGGCGAGATTCGCCAGGCGCTCTGTACACTCAAGGGCTAACAAGGAGGGCCAGAGTGCAGTCCATCACTCCGTTTTTGATGTTCGAGGGCCGGGCGGAAGAGGCTATCAACCTGTACACCTCGCTGTTCGAGCGGTCAGAGATCGTCAGCCTCACGCGCTATGGTCCGAATGAAGCGGGCGACGAGGGAAGCGTGATGCACGCGACGTTCACGCTGAACGGCCAGGCGTTCATGTGCATCGACAGCAACGTCCACCACGCCTTCACCTTCACGCCGTCGCTGTCTCTGTACGTCCGCTGCGACAGCGAGGACGAAATCGACAGGCTGTTCACCGGGTTGTCCGAAGGCGGGCAGGTTCTCATGCCGTTGGCCGAGTACCCATTCAGCCGGAAGTTCGGCTGGGTGGCCGACAGGTTGGGTGTCTCGTGGCAGTTGACGCTGGAGAGCGAGTCGTAGTCTAGCGCTGCGTGTCAGCCTCAGGGCGAGGCTGAGAAAGGAAGACAGCATGAGCGGCGTCCGGGTTCTGGTAGGCACACGCAAGGGGGCTTTTATTTTGACCGCCGACGGCAAGCGCGAGCGGTGGGAGGTGAGCGGGCCGCACTTCGCCGGCTGGGAAATCT
>CAZLBQ010000374.1:0-6463 GCA_964557745.1 uncultured Anaerolineales bacterium | reverse complement strand
TTCACCGAAGAGGGCAAACTCTCCTTTATCCAGCCTGACGTAGCCGGAATGTTCGAGCTTCTGCCCGCCAATGCCATACCCCGTTGCTACGAGGCCGTCGATGACGTGGGCCTGCGTCACATCGCCCTGGCCGTCGACAACTTCGACGCCGCGTACCAGGCGCTCCAGGCGAAGGGGATCACCTTCGTCGGTCCGATCCGGGAGAGCTTTGGCGGCGCGCGCCTCGTCTTCTTCAAGGACCCGGAGGGCAACCTGCTGCACCTGATCTATCGCGCCACCCCTTTGTGACACCCCGTGCCGCGCGCGAAGTGAGGACCTCATGCCCAACCACAGCGTCCAACACTCCCTCGACCTGTACGCCCACGCCCTGGAGGTAATCCCCGGCGCGGTCCAACTCCTGTCGCGCCGCCCGGAACGCTACGTCGCCGGCGTCACGCCTGCCTATGCCACCCACGGCAAGGGCGCGCACTTCTGGGACCTCGACGGCAACGAGTACATCGACCTGGTCATGTCGGTCGGGGCCGTCATGCTCGGCTACGCCGACGACGAGGTCAATGAGGCCGTCATCCGCCAGATTCAGTGCGGCACGGTCTTCAGCGTCAACCATCCGGTTGAGGTCGAACTGGCCGAGGAGTTGATCAACACCATCCCCTGCGCCGAGATGGTGCGCTACGCGCGTGGCGGGGGAGAGGCCAACGCCGTCGCCGTCCGTATCGCGCGCGGCTACACAGGGCGACATAAAGTGGCCTTCTGTGGCTACCACGGCTGGCACGACTGGTACCTGGCGGCGAACCTCGCCAGCCCCTCGACCCTCAACACGCACCTGCTGCCCGGCATCGCCCCCCAGGGTGTACCGGAGGGGCTGCGCGACACCATTGTGCCCTTCGAGTACAACAACCTTGACTCGCTGGCCGAGGCGCTAGAGACGCATCGCGGCCAGGTGGCGTGCATCATGATGGAGGCAGCGCGCGGCCTGTCCCTGCCCCAGCCGGGCTTCCTTGAAGGCGTGCGCCGCCTGGCCGACGAGCACGACGTGGTCCTCATCTTCGACGAAGTCGTCACCGGCTTCCGTGTCGCCCTCGGCGGCGCGCAGAGCCTCTTCGGCGTCACGCCCGACATGGCGACGTTCGCCAAGGCCATCTCCAACGGCTATGCGATGGGTGCGGTGTGCGGCAAGCGCGAGGTCATGTCCGTCGCCTCGGATATGTTCATCAGCAGCACCTACTGGTCGGAGACCGTCGGCATCACGGCCGCCCTGGCGACCATCCGCGCCATGAAGCGCCGCCACACGACGGCCACGCTGGAGCGGCATGGCCGCCGTTTCGCCGCCGACTTCAACCGCGCCGCCAAGCAGCATGACGTCCCGGCCGAGTGTGTGGGCCTGCCCAGCCTGCTCGGCCTGCGCTTCAAGCCCGCCGACCCCGCTCTCAGCAAACCGCTCTATACCCTGTTCCTCCAGGAGATGACCCGCCGCGGCGTGTTCGCCGGGGGCGGCGTCAACCTGTGCGAAGCGCTCACCGCCGCCGACCTCGACCACGTCCAGATCGCCCTCGACGCCACCTTCCCCATCCTGGCCGACGCTCTCGACCGTGGCGACGTGGTGCAGCGTCTCGAAGGCCAGGTCAGCACCGACGCCTTCCGCCGCCTCGTCGGCTGAACCGTCTTCCGTTTCATCCCCCAGGCGTCGGCTCCACGCTGTGGGAGCCGACGCCTTGCGCATGCTGGTGGCGCTGTTTTTGCTGCGTGTCTTGCTCACGACGAACGGTTTGGGGGACGAAAGGGGATGCAGCGATGGCGATTGAGAGCATCAATCCGGCGACGGAAGCGGTCTTGCAGCGCTTTGACGAGTACCCGCCCTCCCTGGTGGACGACGCGCTGACGCGGGCGCGGCGCGCCTTCGCGGACTGGCGGGCCTTGGACCTGGCAGCGCGGGCCGCGCCGATGCGGGCTGCGGGCCGTTACTTGCGCGCCGAGAAGGCGCGGCTGGCGCGTTTGATGACGCTGGAGATGGGCAAGCCTATCACCGAGGCCGAGGCCGAAGTGGAGAAGTGCGCCTGGAACTGCGAGTTCTACGCCGACCACGCCCACGAGTACCTGGGCGACCAGCCCGTCCAGACCAACGCCCGCGAGAGCTTCGTCGCCTTCGAGCCGCTAGGCGTTATCCTGGCCGTCATGCCCTGGAACTTCCCGTTCTGGCAGGCGTTTCGCGCCGCCGCGCCGGCCCTCATGGCGGGTAATGGCATGGTCCTTAAGCACGCCTCGAATGTGCCCCAGTGCGCCCTCGCCATCGAGGAGGTCTTCCGTGCGGCGGGCTTCCCGCCGGGGCTGTTCCAGACCCTGCTCGTATCGAGCCGGGCCGTGGAGGGGCTGATCCAGGACGACCGCATCGCCGCCGTGACCCTCACCGGCAGTAGCGAGGCGGGCAGCCAGGTGGCTGCGACGGCCGGACGCGCCCTCAAGAAACAGGTGCTCGAGCTGGGCGGCTCCGACCCCTTCATTGTCCTGGACGATGCCGACCTGGACGGCGCGGTGCAGACGGCGGTGCGGGCGCGCTTCCAGAACACCGGGCAAAGCTGTATCGCCGCCAAGCGCTTCATCATCACCGCTGGTATCGCCGACGAATTCACCCACCGCTTCGCCGAGGCCGTCGGCGCCTTGCGTATCGGTAATCCGCTCGACCGCGACGTCCAGATTGGGCCGCTGGCGCGCGCCGATCTGCTGGATGACCTGGACCGCCAGGTGAGTGAGTCGGTGCGCCAGGGGGCGCGGGTTCTGGTGGGGGGACAGCGCTGCGCGGGCAAGGGGTACTTCTACCAGCCCACCGTCGTGGCCGACGTGCGCTCCGATATGCCCGTCTTCGCCGAGGAGACGTTCGGGCCGGTGGCCGCTGTGATTCGCGTCCGCGACGCCGACGAAGCCGTCGGTGTCGCCAACGACTCGCAGTACGGGCTGGGTGGCAACCTGTGGACGCGCGACACCGAGCGCGGCAAGGCGCTGGCGCGCCGGATGGAGACCGGCAATGTCTTCATCAACGGCATGACGGCGTCGGACCCGCGCCTGCCGTTCGGGGGCGTCAAGCGCAGCGGGTACGGGCGCGAGCTATCGTCCTTCGGCATCCACGAGTTCACCAACATCCAGACCATTTGGGTGGGGCCGGCCCAGGGCGCGCAGATGCCGCCGCCCGTCGAGTAGACCTATGAGCGAGACAGAAGCGGAATACAACCCTGGACAGACGTGGTCTTCCCATCTGATTTCACAGCCCGAGCCGATTGATGCCGTCGAAGGCCGCTACCTTGTAGCACTCCGCCAGGGTGGGGTAGTTGAAGACGGCGTTGACGAAATAGTCGATCTTGCCCTGGAAGGCCAGCACGGCCTGACCGATGTGGATGAGCTCGCTGGCCCCCTCGCCGATGATGTGGACGCCGAGCAGCTCCCGCGTCTCCAGGTGGAAGATGAGCTTGAGCAGGCCCGTCGTGTCGCCGATGATCTGGCCGCGCGCGATCTCGCGGTACCACGCCTTGCCGACCTCGTAGGGGATGTCCTGCTTGGTCAACTCCTCTTCCGTCTTGCCGACGATGGAGATTTCCGGGATGGAGTAGATGCCGTACGGGTATAGCGCGGGCATGCTGTTCGTCGGCAGGCCGAAGGCGTGCGCCGCCGCCAACCGCCCCTGCTCCATGGACGTTGACGCCAGGCTGGGGAAGCCGATGACGTCGCCGACGGCGTAGATGTGCGGCACGCCCGTTTGGTAGTGCTCGTTGACCTGGATGCGCCCGCGGTCGTCGGGCTGGATGCCGACCGCCGGTAGGTTCAGCGCATCCGTCGCTCCCGTGCGCCCGATGCTGTACAGCGCCTGCTCGGTGATGATCTGCTTGCCGCTCTCCAGGTGAATCCTGACCCGCTCGCCGTGCTCGTCCTGGAAGGGCTCGACGCTCTGCACCTCTTCCCCCAGCCGCAGCATGACGCGGTTCTCGCGCAGGTGGTAGGCCAGGGTGTCCATGATCTCGCCGTCGATGAACGACAGCAGGCGGTCGCGCTTGTCGACCAGCGTCACCTTGACCCCCAGCGCGGCGAACAGGCTGGCGTATTCCAGGCCGATGACGCCGGCGCCGATGACGGTCAACGTGCGCGGCAGGCGGTCGAGGCGCAGGACGTCGTCGCTAATAAAGATGCGCCGCCCGTCGAACGGGATGCGCGGGTCCTGGGTGGCCGTCGTGCCGACGGCGATGACGATGGTCCCGGCGCTGACATCTCGGTAGCCGCCGCCCCCGACGTAGTTCAGGCGCACCGTGTGCGGGTCCATGAAGGTGGCTTCGGCCGAGATGACCTCGACGCGGTTGCGCATGAGTTGCGAGCGGATGACGTCGATCTCGTGGGTCATGACGTGGTTGGCGCGCACCATCAGGTCGGAGATGGTGATGTTCTGCTTGACGGTGTACGACGCGCCGTAGATACCCCGCTCACGGTAGCCCGTCAGGTACAGCACGGCCTCGCGCAGCGTCTTGCTGGGGATGGTCCCGGTGTTGATACACACCCCGCCCACGACGGCCTTGCGCTCGACAATCGCCACGCGCTTGTCGAGCTTGGCCCCCTGGATAGCCGCCCGCTGGCCCGCCGGTCCCGACCCGATGACGAGCAGATCGTATTCGTAGCCTTCCATCGCCCCACCTTCCCCTATCCGTCCATTGTGGCACTGGATTATACCTGTCTCTAGCGGGCTGTCAACGGCGCAGGCGCATCCCGGCTACTCCACCGCGAGATAGAGGCCTTCGCCGAGGAAGAGGTTGGCGACGAGGCGGAACTCGCCGTCGTCGTCGTCGACCTCGAAGACGAGCCGTCCGCCCGCCGCCCCGCCTTTGAACACCTCCGTCGTGTCCGGCTTGTTGGGCAGCGTGACCCAGGCGGGGGTGTAAAGCGTCCCTTGGCGGCCCACCAGGCGGAAACTGACCGCGCTCAGGCGGCCCGTCTCGGCCGCGCCGTTGTACGTGCCCGCGATGTTGACCAGCGCCCAGCGCTTGCCGGAGTCGGCGCGCTTGTTGAACGGGTTGGCCGTAATGAGCAGCGCGTCCGCTTCGGAGTTGAAGTCGGTCACGGTCACGGTCCAGCCGCTGCGCGACGTGGCGGCCTGGCCCCTGGGGATGGGCGTGTCGCGGCTCTGGCCCAGCGCGGGCGTCTCCGTCGGCCTGGGCGTCGCCATGGGTCGCGGCGCGTCCGTCGGCTTCACCGTGGCCGTTGGCCGGGTGGTCTCGGTGGGCTTCAGGGCGGCTTGCGGGGGCTGGGCGAGTGGTTGTTGAGCGCGTGGCGTGAGCGCGCCGAACGCCGAGCATACGACGCAGCTCAGCAGGCCCGCGCCCACGAGGACCACCAGTTTGCCGCGTACCCCACCCCGCCATAGACCCGCGATTTGTCGCATCACGCCTCCCGTTGGGTAAGCTAAGGAATGATTGCCTCGCCTGCTTCGCCGCGCCCTCATTCACGGCCAGGGCACAGGTTGGGGCAAGCCGTGTAGGATCAGGCCGCCCGCGCCGACACCCCACCCTTCCATCCCTGACGCCAGCGCCACCGAGGACAGGTTGGCTGACGTCGGCGAGACCGCTTGCGTCCAGGCGCTCCCGTTCCAATGGAGGATCGTGCCCCGCGTCCCGACCGCCCAACCGTCCATCCGACCGGCGAACGCGACAGACGACAGGCCAGCGTTCGTCGGACTATCCACAAACTGCCAAGAGGTCCCGTTCCAGCGCTGAATGGGACTGCCCGAACTCCAGCCCACCGCCCACCCCTCTGAGGGTGAGAGCATCTGGATGGAGTTGGCTAGAAAGCTGAACGAGTTCCACCTCCATTGGATGCCGTCCCAATGGAAGAGGATGCGGCCTGAGTATTGACCACATCCTTGAGTAGGTGAGCAGTCTTGATAGATGCCGGATGCCCAAGCATCGGTAGATGAGACGAAGGCTACAGCGACTAGATATGCTCCGCCTAGACCTGGAGAAGAGACGCGCTTCTGGGTCCAGGCATTCCCATCCCAGCGCAACGCGATGGGCTGTGGACTGTTGTTGTCGCTTCTTCTCCCACCTACGGCCCACGCCTCAGTTGACGAGAGAATGGCGACGGAACTTAAGTGGAAGTCGGTCGAACTGGGTACGCTGCGCCAGGTCTGTCCGTTCCAGCGCAGGATCGTGCCGTTGTCGCCCACCGCCCAGCCCTCGTTCGGGGAGAGCAGCGCCACGGAGTGGAGCGCATCCGTCGTGGGGCTGGGGAACACCCGCCAGACCTGCCCGTCCCAACGGAGGATGGTTCCGTGGTCGCCCACGGTCCAGCCATCGGTTGGTGAGGTCATGGCGACGGAGAAGAGGTCGTTGGTGATGGGGCTGGTGACCTGGACCCAGTCGAGGCGCGTCCGCTCCCGCCCGCGCTCGATGAGGGGCAGGTAGGCGTGATACTCGGCGGTAGCCGTCGCGGTGGG
>CAZLBQ010000373.1:0-6471 GCA_964557745.1 uncultured Anaerolineales bacterium | reverse complement strand
GCGCGTTTGCCGTTCCCCCGCCGTCCCCCACGCCGACCGCTACGCCCACTGCGACTGCGACGCCGACGCGCACCGCCACGTCGACCCCGACGCTGACGCCGACGCCGACCGCGACGACTACCGCGACACCGACGGCGACGCCGACCGCGACGCCGACGGCCACGCCCACTGCCGCGCCCGTCAGAGGGGTCATGACAGGCAACGTCTGGCTGCTGGCCGGGCCGTCTCCCGACGCGGCGCGGCTGAGCGTCGTGTTGGAGCGCGGTCAGACGGTCGAGATTCAGGCCCAGTCCGGCAGCTGGTATCGCGTGCGGTGGAGTCCGGAGGCCGGCGCGGAGGTGGTCGGCTGGGTACCCGCCCAGTGGGTCGGGACGCTAGCGCCCATCCCCGCCGGTCTCATCACGCCGGCGCCGTAAGGAGGAGTCCGTATGTCTCAGAACTGTGAGGCGCGACCGTGACCCAGGTCAGCAAGAAGGTGTGCCTGCTGGGTGATTTTGCTGCCGGCAAGACCAGCCTGGTACGCCGCTTTGTCCTCAACGTCTTCGACGACAAATACCTGAGCACCATTGGCGTCAAGGTCAGCCGCAAGTCCGTCATGGTTCCCGCTGGCGACGGGGTGGTTGACCTGACCATGCTGCTCTGGGACCTGGCGGGCAGCGAGGAGTTCAACGCCGTGCGGGCCAGCTATCTGAGAGGCGCGCATGGCGCCGTCCTCGTCTGCGATCTGACCCGCCCGGCCACGTTGGCGAGCCTCGACGGCTACGCGCGCGACCTGTTGAGTGTCGCCCCGCAGGCGCGGCGTCTCGTCCTCGCGGCTAACAAGGTGGACCTGGTCGAGGAGCGCCGGCTCGACCAAGCCGACCTGGAACGCGCGGCAGAGCGTCTGGCCGCCCCCCTGTTCCTGACTAGCGCCCGCGCGGGCGACGACGTCGAAGCTCTATTTCGCCATCTCGCCCGCGCCATGTTGACGTGAGAGGAGAACGGCGTCGTGGACGACTCCCTCGCGTCCCATCTGCTCGTCGACCTGCGCGTCGCATGCGCCACGGTGGACCGCACCCTGCGGCTGCGGCGGGTCATCGGCACGGCGGGTCTCATCGACATGGCGGACATCGACCCGTCCCTGTACGACGTCGCCCCCGAACTGGTCGGCTGTGAGGATGAGGTCGCCGCCGTCCTGGCCGGAACGCTGCCGCGCTTTGAGCTGCCCTGGGTCAACCGCGAGCGAGACGGCCGCCCCACTTACGTCAACCTGGTCCTACTTCCCTACCGCGACGAAGCCCACACGATTGCTGGCCTGGTGTACCTCATTCAGGACGTGACGCCGGTGGGCCGCTTGCAGCAGGAGATTACGCAGCAGCGCAACGAGTTGCGCCTGCTGCGGGACCGCCTGGAGGACCAGAACCTGCTGCTGACTGCCGTCAACGCTGAGTTGCGCCAGCTAGACGAGCAGCGCGCGCGCTTCGTCTCGATCACGGCCCACGAGTTGCGCGCGCCCCTGGCGTCCATGTCCGGCTACATCGAGTTGCTGCTCGATGAGGACTTCGCCCCGCTGCAGCCCGTCCAGCGTGAGTTTCTGGACACCCTCAAGCGTGGCACAGGGCGCATGCTCCATATCATCAGCAACCTGCTTGACGTGGCCCGTCTCGAAGCCGGACGCCTCGACCTCGTGCTGCAGCCCACACGCCTGACTGAGATCGTAACTGCCGTTAGCCTCGAACTGCAACCCCAACTGCTGGCGCGCCGGCAAAACCTCATGGTCGAAGCGCCCGCCGACCTCCCCTCTGTCCTATGTGACCCCGTCCGCGCGGCCCAGATCATCACCAATCTCGTCTCTAATGCCATCAAATACTCACCTGAGGATGAGACCATTACAGTCACCCTCGGCGCCGGCCCTGATAACGGGGTGGTGATGCTGGCGGTGGCGGACCACGGGATTGGCATCCCGCTGGCGGACCAGACCAACCTGTTCGGGCGTTTCTTTCGCGCCGCGAATGTCGGGGAGACGGGCGCGACGGGGGCGGGGTTGGGATTGTATATCACGCGCATGTTGGTGGAGCTGCACGGCGGGCGCGTGTGGTGCGAGAGCCAACCGGGTAAAGGCTCGACGTTTTTTGTCACGTTCCTGAAATCGTAATTGTTGTTGTAAGAGGCAGGCGGTATACTAGCAGTGGCTAGGAGGCTACCGGGGGAGACGCCCAGAGTCAACGCGTCTGTAAGGAGAGAAGAGAAATGGCGACCCAGACCCAGGCCGGTGTGAACGCAACTACCGTCGCAACGTCCACATCGGCGGCTAAAGTGCTGATTATCGATGACGATAGACAACTAAGCGACGTCTTGCGGTTGTTCCTGGAGCGCAACCACTATCAAGTGGCCGTCGCGCAGGATGGCGAGCAGGGGCTGGACCTCTTTCGGCAATTCTGGCCGGATATCGTTATTCTTGACATAATGATGCCGAAACTGAATGGCTGGGAGGTTTGTCGACGGCTGCGCGAGGAGTCAGCGGTGCCGATTATCATGCTGACGGCGCGCGGCCAGGACAGCGACCGGGTGATGGGGCTGCAACTCGGCGCGGACGACTACATGTCGAAGCCGTTTAGCCTGCGCGAGTTGGGAGCGCGGGTTGAAGCGGTGCTGCGCCGCACCCAGCACGCCTCGCCCGCTCGCGAGGGCCTGATCTACAAGGACGATTACCTGTGCGTCGACGCCTGGGGCTGGAAAGTCACGTGCGCGGGGCAGTTGGTTGATCTGACCGCCGTCGAGCGCCACATGTTGCTGCACCTCGTCCTGGCGCGCGGCCAAACCCTGAGTGTCGATTACCTCCTGGAGAACGTGTGGAGTGGCAAGGACGACACTCAGTCGGAGTACGTCAAGCTGTACATCCGCCGCCTACGGCAGAAGATCGAGCCGGAGCCGGAGCGGCCGCGCTACATCGCCACCGAGCGCGGGCGTGGCTATCGGTTCGTTGCCAACCCCAACGGCTATCGTTAGGGGCTGGCTCGCCCGGTCGAGTCGCGAGTTGCGAGGCGCCCGCCACAAGGTGTCATAGGACGGCAGCGCCGGGCTAGACTCACTAGTCCGGCGTCCGGTCGTCCACCGCAAGCCATAGAAGGAGCCACCAATGTTCGACGAATTCAAGAAGTTTATCATGCGCGGCAATGTCATCGACCTGGCGGTCGGTGTCATTATGGGTACTGCCTTCGGCGCAGTCGTCAAGTCCCTGGTCGATGATGTGATCATGCCGCCGATTGGTATGCTCACCGGCGGCGTCAACTTCGCCGACCTCTTCGTCAGCCTCAATGGTCAGAGCTATGCCTCCCTCGAGGCGGCGCAGGCCGCGGGTGCGCCCGTCATCGCCTACGGCGCGTTCATCAACGCCATCATTACCTTCTTGATTGTCGCGTTGGCCGTGTTTCTGCTCGTCAAGGCCGTCAATCAGATGTACAAGCCCAAGGCCGCCGAACCGGCCCCGCCGACGGATGAGGCGAAGCTGCTAGCCGAGATTCGTGACCTGCTGAAGACGCAACGCGTGCGGTGAGGTTGTGCCTCGCGACAAACCTGGTATAATCAGGCCGACCCGGTCATCTTCCTTTGCCACCGCTGCTGGCCCTACACCGACGTAGGGTCGGTAGATAATCTTAGGCTTCACTTCCCAAGGAGGTTGTTATGCCTGACTCAGTCAATCAGCTTGTCCAACAGGGCATAGCCTGGTTGCCAAGGCTGATCTACGCCATTGGCATCCTGATTGTCGCGTGGATCATCGCTCGGCTTTTGAAAGCCGCCGTGGCGCGCGGCCTGGCGGCGCTGCGCCTCGACGAGCGCATGCGGACTCAAGGTCTGTCCAATACGCTGGCCGACCTGATCTACTGGCTCGTCTTCCTTATCGCGCTGCCCGCCGTCCTGGGCGTCCTCGGCCTGACCGGGTTGCTTGTCCCGGTGCAGACGATGGTCAACCAGATCCTGTTCATGCTGCCGAACATCCTGGCGGCGGTGTTGATCCTGGTCATCGGTCTGTTCGCCGCCCGCGTTGTGCGGCGGGTCGTGACTGACCTGTTGAGCGCGCTGGGCGTGGACCGCATTGGCGCTCGCGCCGGCGTCACGGGTGGGCAACAGGGGATCTCTGGCCTGTTGGGGATGCTGGCCTATGCCCTGGTGTTGCTGCCCGTCTTGGCGGCGGCCCTGGATGCCCTGAACCTGCCCTCGCTGACCCAGCCGGTGAGCAACATGCTCAACCAGATTCTGGCCTACCTGCCGGGTCTGTTAGGCGCCGTGCTGATTATCGGCGTGGCCTACTTCATCGGCCGCCTCGTGGGCGGGATTGTCTCCAGCCTGCTGGCCGGTGTCGGCTTCGACAATCTGCTGGCGCGGTTGGGCGTCAGTGATGCGCGTGCCGTCGGCGGGCGCCCCCTGTCCACCATCGTGGGGGACATCGTGATGGTCGCCATCGTTCTGTTCGCCACGATCCCCGCGCTCCAGTTCCTACGCTTCGACGACTTGATTGTGATCGTCAACCAGTTCCTCGCCCTCGCGGCTCGCGTACTGCTCGCCCTGGTCATCCTCTTCCTGGGCGTGTGGCTGGCCAACGGCGCGTACAACGCCATTCGCACCAGCAACGTCTCACAGCGGTCCCTGCTGGCGAACCTGGCGCGCGCGGCCATCCTCATCCTCGCTGGCGCTATGGCCCTCAGTCAGACCGGCCTGGCAGCCGAAATCGTGAACCTCGCCTTTGGCCTCTTGCTGGGCGCGGTTGCGGTTGCCGCTGCCATCGCCTTTGGTCTCGGTGGGCGTGACGCCGCCGCGCGGGTCCTGGAAGATATGCGCCGCTCGGTGGAGGAGGCCAAAGACGAGCCGCCGCCACCCCCTGCCCCCACGCCTCGGGTGACTGGGCCGTCGACGCCGCCTGCGCCGCCGACCTTGCCGCCGACGGCCTGATGCTGCTCGCGTAACGCAACAACCTCCCCACGTTGCCGTGGGGGCAGTTCATACAATCCAAAAATGACAGGGCGAGGAGGATATGAAATCCTTCTCGCCCTGTCGTGAGTCGTATGCTATAGCGAAGGGTTATGCCGTGGCCTGGCGGCCCAGGGCCTTGCGTGCCGCCGCGACAATCTGGTCCGCGCCGGCTAGGGCGTCACGAGCCAGAACAGGACTGTAGGGCATCGGGATGGGCGCCGCCGTGACGCGCTGGACGGGCGCGCGGAGGTGGTAAAACAGATGCGCTGCCGCTTGCGCCGCAATCTCTGCGCCCCACCCCAGAGTGAGCGGCGCTTCCTCGACCACAATGAGCCGCCCCGTGCGAGCGACGGAGTTCACCACCGTCGTCCAGTCGAAGGGGACGAGCGTTCGCGGGTCGATGACCTCGGCGCTGATACCCTCAGCGCTCAGCGTTTCCGCCGCTGCCATCGCCTCGACGACCGCCGCCCCAATGGCGACGATCGTGCAGTCGTTGCCGGAGCGCTTGACGTCGGCGACGCCGAGTGGCACGAGGGTCTCATCTTCGGGGACCGGGCCGGTCATCTCGTAGAGCGCCTTTGGCTCGAAGAACAGGACCGGGTTGTTCGAACGAATGGCAGCGGTCAGCAGGCCCTTGGCTTCGTAGGGTGTGCTGGGGACGGCGACCAGCAGGCCGGGGATACCGGCGAACAGGCTCTCGAGGCTCTGGGACTGCTGCGCGCCCGACCCCTGACCCGGCCCACTGGCGACACGAATGACAAGTGGGACGCGGAATTGCCCTGCCGACATGTAGCGTAGCTTGGCGGCGTGGTTGACGATGGGATCGGCAGCCAGGGCCAGGAAGTCGGCCAGGCCCAGGTCGATGACGGGCCGCATTCCGGCCGCCGCCGCTGCCACGGCGCTGCCGACGATGGCGTTGGGGCTGATGGGCGCTTCGATGACGCGCGCCGAGCCGAACCGGCCGAGCAGGCCGCGCGCCGTGTCGAAGTGACCCCCCGCGCTCAGTCCGACGCCAATGAGGTAGACGCTGTCGTCGCTTTCCAGCGCGCCGGCCAGGGCCTCGGTAATCGCCTCAGCGTACGTGATCTCACGCGGGGCGATGCGATTCGGGGCCGGGCGATAGAGGACGGCTGGCTCCGGGCTATAGACCTGCGTCATGAGTGTATCAGAGGCCGGCGGTGGCGCGGCCTGGGCATTGGCGACGGCGCGGTCGGCCTGGATCTGCGCCGCTTGGGCCAGTTCGCGTGCGTCGGCCGGGGTAAGGGCTTTGGCGTCGACGAGGCTGCGATAGAGGCGTGGGGTGGGATCGACGGCCTCGCGCTCGCTCTCGCTCACCTGGCTCAACCGCGTGACACGCGCTTCGACCAGCGTTGGCCCGCCGCCCCCGCGCGCCAGGCGAACCGCCGCGCGGACCAGGCGATGCACGGCCCAGGCGGCGCCACCGTCGACCGTCCCGTTTGCCATGCCGTAGGCGACGGCCCGCTGGGGCAGGACGTGGACGCGCGTCTTCTCTTCGGTCGG
>CAZLBQ010000372.1:0-6485 GCA_964557745.1 uncultured Anaerolineales bacterium | reverse complement strand
CGCCTTGTCGTACTGCCCACTCCAGTCGAGGGCGAAGGCTAGGGCGGACTGCGCGTCGGCGCTGTTGGCGTTCAACTCGACGGCGCGCTGCGCCTTCTCGACCGCCTTAGCGTACGAGCGGCGAATGGTCAAGGCGCGCGCCCAGCGGGCGAAGACCAGGGCGTTATCGGGCTGGAGCTGCGCCGCCGTTTCGTACGAGCGGATAGCCTCATTGATCTGGCCTTCCTCGAACAGGGCATCGCCCCGCGCCAGATGGTCCACCCGTACCGTAGGCACGGGGCTGGGCGTGGGAGGGATGACCTGGGCGACGCGCTCCTGGACGCGGGCGCGCAGCGGCTCGGGCAGCGGCGCTTGTTGGAGCCGCTCGACGGGGATCAGGTCGGGGCGGAAGCGCGCGACGTAGTAGCCCGCCCCGGCGACAAGGACGACGAGGACAAGCAGCAGCCAGGGCCAGCGGCGCGGCTTGCGTCGGTCATAGTTAAGATACATCCACCAATCCCATCTTCTCCAACAACGCGAAAAACTCGACCAGCGACGCCGCGTCCTCTGCGCGCCCCGTCTCCAACCGCACGCGCTGGGCGATCTCGGCCAGGCTGCGCGCCCCGTCCGCCCAGTACAGCGCCAGGATGGGCACGACGCGATACGCGCTCTGGCGCTGCCAGCGCTCGCGCTCCTCCTCACTCAGCTTGTGAACGTGGGCCCGGAAGTCGACCGGCCCTGGAGTGAGGCGGCGCGGGACACGGGCCAGGGCCGCGTCGGTGGGCGACGCCGGGTGATAGGCCAGGTCGTCGGGAGACGCCGCGAGGGGCGCCCCGAAGCGACGGGCGGCGGCCTGCGCCTCGGCCAGGGCGAAGCGGGCCACGTCGGCCTGCCAGTCCACGATGGGGGCGTCAGGGTCCAGCCGCCGCAGCGAGGCCAGGGCGGCCTGCTCGCGCTCGACGCGGTACGTCAGGCGCAGGCGGGCCTCGTCGGGCGACGCGTCGGGCGGCAGGTCACGCAGCACGCCCAGCACGCGGCCCTTCGCGCGGCTGACCATCTCCTCGCCCAGCCAGCGTGTCTGGTCAGGTCCGGCGCTCGCCAGCCAGTAGGCATAGGTCGCGGCCAGCGCGCCGTTGCGCGCCAGGGTAATAGGGCTGACCTTCTCCAACGAGTCGTGGGAGGTGTGATAGTAGCGGTCGGGCCACTCGATGAGCATGGGCGACGGCACGCCAACCGTCGGGTCGCTGAGGATGTAGTGGTCCGAGCCGCCGGAGAAGGGGACCGTCGCGTAGCGGAACAGGGCGTAGCTGCCCTGCTGGCTGAACGAGCTGGTGTCGTGAGTGAACTCCTGGCGCAGCCGCTCCAGCAGGTCCAGCGTAAACGACGGCATGGCCTCGGGCGGCGCGTCGATGAGCGACACCGCGCCGACGGCATCCTGGTCCGCGCCCACCATGTCCAGGTTTAGGCCGGCGACCATGCGCGGCAGGCGCGCGGCGTTGGCGGCCAGGTAGGCGTAGGTCCCCGTCATCTCTGGCATCCACAGGAAGCGCAGCGTGCGGCGCGGACGCGGCAGGTCACCGCGCTGGACCAATGCCGCCAGCGTCCGCGCCGCCTCCAGGTTCGCCCCGACACCCGACCCGTTGTCGTTGGCGCCCGGCGCCGGGTGGCACAGGTGGCTGGTGATGACGATTTCCTCGTCGGTCTCGCCGGGGATGCAAGCATCGACCACCTCGATCTCGCCGTCGTAGAGGCGCGCCTCGATATGCGCGCGCACGCGGACCTCGCCCTTCGCCAGTAACTCACGCAGTCTGGCCCCCTGGCGCGGCGTCAGGACGAAGCCGAAGCAACGTGTCTCGTGGCCCGTCCACCACCACGACGTGTACTGGCGCACGTCCTGCAAGTCGCCCGGCAGGCGCACGGGTGGCGCGGGGTTCATGGCATCGCTCAGCACACCCACCGCGCCCAACTCCTCGACGGCGATACGCCGCACCGCTTCCACGCCCGCCCGCGTCAGGACGAGCTTGCCCGCTACGTCCAGCCCGGCGTAGTCCTCGCGCCGCGTCCCGCCCTCGACCGCGACCACGGCGTACTCGCCATCCGCTGCGATACTGCGCTGGATGACGCCAATCGGGGCCTCGCGGAAGTCGGCCAGCTTCTGGGCCTGGTCGGCGGGGGCGACGAGGTGGAGGATAGCTGCCTGGCAGTCCCACTCCTGGAACATACCCGCCGACCAGTAGAACTGGTCATAGCGCGCCGGGTAGCGGTGAACGGTGACATTCAGCCCCGCGCGGCGCAGTTCGCTCACCACGGTGTCCGCCGCGCGGCGGTAGCCTGGACTGGCCTGGATGCGATGGAAACGGGAGATGCTTGCCACATACTCCTTGGCCGCCGGGCCGGAGTACTCGCGGCGAATCAGGTCGAGGGTGGGTTGGAACATGAGGGCCTCCACCCCGCAATGTTAGCACGAGCGGGGTGGAGGGTCAAAAGAGGGGTATTTACTTCTTGCTGCTGCTCTTCGCGCCGCTCTTGCTGCCCGCGCCACTCTTGCTGGCGCCGGCGCTCCGCGCGCCCGAGTCGCCGCTCTTGCCACCGTCCGCCCCGCCTTCCTTCTTGAGGACGGGCAGGCCGTTGGCGGTCTCGGAGACGGTATAGCCCTGGGGCACCTTGTCCAGGACACCCTCGCCCTGCTCACCCGAGAAGAAGTAGAGCGTGCGCGAGCCGCTCGCGGTGTTGGTGGTACGAGAGTGCAAGAAATATTCCTTGCCCTTGCTATTCTTGTAACTGAAGGCCATGCGAAGTCCTCCTGTGGCATGTCAGCGGTGGGTATTGATTCACGGGGAGCAAGTTTTATGCCAGATTCGGCAAGAAGGCAAATCGGTGGCTAGTGGCCGCGCCACTGCGCCAGCCGCGCTGAGTTGAGCATGATCGCCACGTCGGGCACACTCTGGGCGGCCGCGGCCAGCACCGGCGGCAAGATGCCCAGCGCTGCCAAGCCGATGCCCAGCGTGTTGTAGACGGCGGTAAACAGCAGGTTCTGGCGAATGGTGCCTCGCGCCCGCCGGCCCAGCCGGATCGCCTGGGGGACCACACGCCAATCGTCGCGCAGCAGGGCAACGTCGGCGGCTTCCAGCGCCACGTCTGTCCCGCGCACACCCATCGCCATGCCCACGTCGGCCTGCGCCAGCGCGGGCGCGTCGTTGACTCCGTCACCCACCATCAGGACACGCGCCCCTTGCTCCTGGAGCGCCTTGACGATGGCGATCTTGTCCTGCGGCAACAGCCCGGCGTGGTACTCGAGGCCCAACTCCTGGGCAATGGCGGCAGCGACGCGGTCATTGTCGCCGGTGAGTAGTACCAGACGTCGGACGCCCAACGCCTTGAGGTCGGCGAGGGCATCGCGCACTTCGGGCCGCACGGTGTCGGCCAGCGCCACCAGCCCCACCACACGCCGCTCTTGAGCCGCGAAGAAGACGGTCTTCCCGGCCTTCTCCAGCCCCTCGGCCTGGCGATTGGCGGCTTCATCGAGCGCCACACCCTGCTCATCGAGCAGTCGCCGGTTGCCCACGGCCCATGTCTGGCCGTCCACCGTCGCCACGACGCCGCGCCCCGGCCGGGACGCAAACGTTGTCGGCTCGCGCAGCGCGCCGTCGGTAGGCCGCGCCGCCTGAACCAGCGCCCGCGCCAGGGGATGCTCGCTGCGCGCCTCGGCGGACGCCACCGCGCTCAACAGCGCCTCAGGGCCGATGCCGTTGAGGGGAACCACGTCCGTCACACGCGGCGCACCCCATGTCAGGGTGCCCGTCTTGTCCATGACGACCGTATCGATGTGCGCCAGGCGCTCGAGCGCCAGCCCGCCCTTGACCAGCAAGCCCTGGCGCGCCGCCGCCCCGACACTAGCCAGGACGACCACCGGCGTCGCCAGGGTGATGGCGCAGGCGCACGACACCACCAGCACCGCCACGGCATGCGTCACTTGGCCGGTCACGAGAAAGGTCACGACGGCGATGAGGACGACGAGGGGCAGGTAGAGGGAGGCGAAGCGGTCGGCGAAGCGCTGAACGGGGGCTTTATGGGTCTCGGCTTCCTCGACCAGCCGCACGATGCGGCCAAACGCCGTGTCACGCCCCACGCCCGTCGTCTCAACCTTCAGGAAGCCCGCCTGGACAATTGTCGCGGCGAAGACGCTCGCCCCCACCGCGACGTCGACCGGCGCGCTCTCGCCCGTGATGGGCGATTGGTCCACCGGCGCCTCGCCGTCGACGACGACGCCATCGACTGGGATGCGCTCGCCGGGCCGCACGAGCGTTACGTCGCCGACGCGCACCTGGGCCACCGGCATGGCGACCTCTGCGCCGTCGCGCATGACACGCGCCTGCTGCGGCTGGAGGGCCATCAGGTCTTGCAGCGCTCGGCGGCTGCGGTCGGTGGTGACAGTCTCGACCCAGTCGCCAAAGCGCATAAAGAAGACGAGCAGGATGGCCGTCGCCCACTGGCCGATGAGCGCGGCGGCCACGACGCCGACGGTCATCAGGCTATGGTTGGTAATCTGGCCGCGTAGCGCGCCCTGGAAGACGTTGCGGAAGATGGGCCAGCCGCCGGCCACGACGACCAGCGCCGGCGCCCACCAGGGCAGATGATCAAGTAGGCGGTCAAACCAGCCAAGGCGCTCGATGACGACGGCTAGGGCGATGACCGAGAAGACCACAACCAGCAGCAGGGCCGAGGAGCGGGCCGCAAAGGGCGAGGCGTGAGGCGCCACGGCCGGCGAGGCGCTGTCTGTCGTCTCGCGTACACTGTACCCGGCGTCGCGCACTGCGCCCTTGATCTCGTCCAGCGAGACTTGGTCCGGGTCGAAGGTGACGGTCGCCCGCTCGGCCGCCAGCAGCACCTGCGCCTGGCGCACGCCGGTCAGGCGGCAGATGGCCCCCTCGACGTGCTGGGCGCACTCAGCGCAATCCATGCCGACGATGGGGATGTCGATGGTCAGCGGCTGGGGTGTCGTTGACATAGCATCACCCTGGCTCCGCTACCCTACGCGCTGCGCGGCGGGCGCGGGGGCAGCGGCGTGTCGTCTTCGTCCTCGTCCTCGTCGTCATCACCGGCGAGATTGGCCGTCGCTTGCTCGTCGTCTTCCTCCCCTTCATCCTCGCCAGCGTCGGCTCCTGCGCCCGACGGCTCCACTGACATGGGTGTGACTTCGAGCACCAGCGACCGGAAGGCGGGATAGTGCGAGCCAGCCTCGAACTCAAAGTGGATAATCTCGGCCTCGAGCTTGATATACTCGGTGTTGAGGTTGAAGATGCGCCCTGTGCGTTCCACGGGGATTGCCGGCTTCTTGATATAGGTCGGCGCTTCAGCGACAAGCTGGCGGGCCGTCGGGTCGTCCATCGCGTCACGGCTGACGAGAACCGCGCCGACGGTCCGCTTGTCGAGCCGGTCGAGCATGCGCAGCTCCAGCGAGGGCGGCGGGTCATCGGGGTGGGCGCGCAGAATCTCCGACTCGCGTAACTCGACCTGGCCAACCATGGCTTGCTTGTCGTCAAAGATGCGGATGTCGGCAGATTGTGGGTCGTCGGCATCAAAGGCGATGCGCGCGTGCTGGTTGAGGGTGACGTAGACGGGCAGGCCGCCCTGAGAAGGCTGCGCCGGGCCACGCGTGGCAGGCTGAGGAGCGGATACCACCTGGCCCCCGCTGGTGGGCGCGGACACGACCTGCGGTGGGGGGCGGAAAGCCGTTTGCCGCCGCCGCAACAGCCCGATGAGACCGATGATGAGCGCCACACCCAGCGCCAGCCCCAGCAGCCAGCCCAGCCGCAACTGGCCCAGCGCGCCCAGCAAGGCGTCGAACGCCCGGCGGAGCGACGCGCCAATCCCACCCGAGGCCGCCTCAGGCGCCGGCGTCGGGACGGTCGTCGTGGGCACGGACGTCGGCAGCCCTTCGACCTTACCCAGGTCGCCGCGTTGAATGGCCGCCGTCAGGGCGCGCATGCGCACCGCCTGTGGGACCAACTGCTGGGCATCCGACGCCCGCGCCAGGTCCTCCAAGCTGCGGGCCACGTAGGCCAGGTCGAAGCCCTGGAGCCGCTGCTGGGCGATGGCCGTGTTGCCGTTCAGGGCATACGAGTCAGCGACGAGGGCGAAGTAGTCCTGCTGGTAGACGTTCCCCAGGTTGGGTGGCGTGGCGTTGGCTCGGTTCGGCAGCAGCCACCAGCCGATGACCAGCCAGCCGACCAGCAGGCCAACGAGCAGCAGGACGAGACTGCCCAGCGACGAGCGCAGCCGCTCCATCATAGGGGAATCACCATCGAAGCCAGCGATTTGGGCGACTTCGTCAGAATCTGGGCGCCGCCCGCGCCGACGACGAGCAGGTCCTCGATGCGCACGCCGCCCCAGCCGGGGAGATAGATGCCCGGCTCGATGGTCAGCGTCATCCCCGCGCCCAGCACGTCCTCGCTAATCTTGCGCGCCGACGGCGCTTCGTGGATCGCCAGCCCGACACCGTGGCC
>CAZLBQ010000371.1:0-6487 GCA_964557745.1 uncultured Anaerolineales bacterium | reverse complement strand
CCGCCGCCGCGAAACCCGCCGCTACGGCGGCTGGCGCGGCGCCCACCGCCGCCGCCGGCGCGGCTGGCCAGCCCGCCGCTGGGACGTACAACCCGTCGCCAGCGGGCAAGAAGGGCGGCCAGGTCACCGTCGCCATCTGGCAGGAACCTGACAACCTCAACTACTACCTCAGCTCGCTGACCGTGACCTGGGAAGTCATCGAGGCCGTCTCCGAGGGCCTGGTCAAGGCCGCCCCCGACGGCGCCTTTATCCCACTCCTGGTGCAGGACATTCCCGACCAGAAGAACGGCGGCGTGAGCGCCGACGGCAAGACCATTACCTGGAAGCTCAAGCCGGGTCTCAAGTGGTCCGACGGACAGGCCGTCACCTGCGACGATGTGAAGTTCACCTGGCAGGCGATCAACACCCCGGACCAGGGTGTCATCTTCACCGCCGGCTGGCGTGACGTTGAGGCCGTGGACTGCCCCGACCCGAACACGGCGGTCATGAAGTACAAGCAACCCTACGCCGCCTACCGCGAGCAGATGACGTACAAGCTGCTGCCCAAGCACGCGGCGGGCGACCCGACCAAGATGAAGGACTGGGGATACAACACCAAGCCCCTCGGCACCGGCCCCTTCAAGGTCGACGAGTTCCAGCGCGGCAGCTATATCGCCCTCTCCCGCAACGACAACTACCGCGAGCCGGGCAAGCCCGCCCTGGACAAGCTCATCTTCCGCATCGTGCCCTCGTCCGAGGTCGCCAAGCAACTCCTGCGCAGCGGCGAAGTCGACGTCATGTGGAACAACACCGAGGCCGACTATCCTGAATTGCAGAGCATGCAGGGCGTCAAGATCAGCGACCCGGTCCAGATCGGCGGCGAGCGCCTCATCCTGAACCTGACCAAGCCCGGCGAGCCGTCCGATAACAAGACCCCGCACCCCATCCTGGGCGATGTCAAGGTCCGCCAGGCCATCGCCTACGGCATCAACAGGCAGCAGATCATCGACAAGCTGCTCTACGGCAAGGCCCTGCCCGGCACCAGCGAGCTGAACGCCGGCTTCTTCAACTGCACCGACATCAAGCCCTGGCCCTACGACCCGGCCAAGGCCGAGCAACTCCTCGAGGAGGCCGGGTGGAAGAAGGGAGCCGACGGCATCCGCGCCAAGGACGGCCAGCGCCTGCGCCTCAAGTACCAGACGACGACCGGCAACAAGCTCCGCGAGGACTCGCAGGTCCTGATTGTCGAAGACTTGAAGAAGATCGGCGTCGAGTTCTACATCGAGAACCAGCCCGCCAACGTCCTCATCTCCAGCTGGGCCAACAAGTCGCCGCGCAAGTGGGGTAACTTCGACGTCATCATGTACACCACCAACGCGACCCTCGACCCCCACAGCCAGATGCTGAACTACTTCACGTCCGGCTCCATCCCCTCGCCCGACAACCAGGGCGGCATCAACTACAGCCGCTGGAACGACCCGCAGACCGACCAGGATATCCAGAAGGCGGGTACCTTGGCCGACCTCGACCAGCGCAAGCAGCTCTACTGCGACGCGGCCAAGCGCATCGTCGACGGCGCGTCCCACATCTACCTCTACCAGCGCCGTCAGATAGGCAGCTACCGCGAGACGCTGCAGAACTTCCAGGCCAACCCCTGGTCCGGCACCCTGAGCTGGAACGCCCAGGACTGGTGGGTCAAGTAAGCTAGCCTCGGCTCGTAGGGGCGCACGTCCTATCACGGTCGTGCGCCCCGCCACCCCATCCAGCGGCTTGTCTATCAGCAAAGTGAGGGGCCTGTATGACGCGCTACATTATCCGCCGCTTGATTGAGGCCATCCCGCTCCTGCTTATTATCAGCGTTGTCGTGTTCGCCCTCGCCAACAGCCTGCCGAGCGGCCTGATGGGCGCCTACGAGAGCAACCCCAACATCACCAAAGAGGACCTGGTGCGCCTCCAGGAGGAGTTAGGGCTGAACACCCCCCTTCACATCAAATACCTCAACTGGCTCAACAACGTCGCCCACGGCGACCTGGGCTACTCGCTGGCCGAGCGCCGCCCCGTAGCGACAATGATCGCCGAACGCCTACCCAACACCCTTTACCTCGGTCTGACCGCCTTTATCATCTCGCTCCTCATCGCCATTCCGTTAGGCATCCTTTCGGCGCGCAAACAGTACTCCATATTTGACCACGTTGCCACCACCCTGGCCTTCATGGGCCAATCCATCCCCATCTTCTGGTTTGGCCTCATTCTCATCATCGTCTTCAGCGTTGTGATTAAGAACCCCGCCACGGGGAGACCCCTCTTCCCCGGCGGCGGCATGTACACCATTGGCGCCCCCTTCTCCCTCCCCGACCGCATCTGGCACCTCGTCTTGCCCGTTACCATGCTCAGTGTCCTCCAGGTCGCCCAATACATGCGCTACCTGCGGTCGAGCATGCTTGACGTCATTCACCAGGATTACATCCGTACCGCCCGCTCCAAAGGCTTGCGCGAGAACGTCGTCATCAACCGCCATGCCCTCAAGAACGCCATGTTACCCCTCGTAACCATCATTGGCCTCGAAATCCCCACCCTTGTCGTCGGCGCCGTCTTTACCGAGACCATCTTCTCTTGGCCCGGCATGGGCCGCATGTTCGTCAACTCAGCCGGCTTAGGCGACTACACCGTGCTTATGGCCATCATCATGTTAAGCGCGCTCTTTGTCATCATCTTCAACTTGCTCACCGATATCACTTACGCCTTCCTAGATCCGCGTATCCAGTATAACTAGGCACGGAGTCACTATGGCTAGCCAGGCAAGAGTCAGCGCGCAATCCCTCGCCGCTCCCCAGACGTATCGCTACGAGAGCATGACGGCTATGACGTGGCGGCACTTTCGCCACCACCGCCTGGCCCTGTTCGGCTCGGCCGTCCTGCTCCTCATCATCGCGGCGTGCGTCCTCGCGCCCCTCATCAGCCCCTACGATCCCGTCGCTTCCAACCTGAATGCCCAGTTGCAGCCGCCCTCGGCGAAGCACTGGTTCGGCACGAACCAGCTAGGCCAGGACCTCTTCACCCGCATCCTGTATGGCGGGCGCATCTCGCTGACCATCGGCGCGGCGGCGGTCATCATCGCCATCGCCATCGGCACCGTCGTCGGCGCCATCGCAGGCTACTACGGTGGGCTGGTCGACAACCTGCTCATGCGCGTCGCCGACGCCATGCTGTCCATCCCGCGCTTGCTCATCCTCATCCTGCTCACCCAACTCCTGCGCGACAAGAAGATTCTCGGCTTCACGTCGGGTAGCATCACGCCCATCATCGTCGTCATCGGCATCTTATCCTGGATGGGCGTGGCGCGCCTCGTCCGCGCCCAGTTCCTGTCGCTCAAGGAGAAGGAGTTCACCGAGGCGGCGCGCTCGGCGGGCGCGGGCAGCCTACGCATCATCGTCCGCCATCTGCTCCCCAACGCCCTCAGCCCGGTCATCGTCGCCGCCAGCCTGGCCGTCGCGGGGGCCATCATCACCGAGTCGGGCTTGAGCTACCTGGGCTTCGGCGTCCAGCCCCCGACCGCGACTTGGGGCAATATGCTCAAGGACGGCCAGGCCCAGATGACCTACGCGCCCTGGGTCGCTGTGTTCCCCGGCCTGATGATCTTCATTACCGTCATCGCCATCAACTACATCGGCGATGGCCTCCGCGATGCCCTCGACCCACGCCACGTCCAATAGGAGAACGTTATGTTGAGTGAAACCGTCTACAACGCCATGAATGACCAGATCAAGCACGAGCTGTTTTCGTCGTACCAGTACCTTGCCATGTCGGCCTACTTCGAGGCCCACCACCTCAACGGCTTCGCCCACTGGATGCGCTTGCAGGCTAACGAGGAGCTTGAGCACGCCCTCAAGTTCTATGAACACATCCACGAGCGCGGCGGCCGGGTCATCCTCCAGGCCATCGACCAGCCCCGCGCCGAGTTCGAGTCGCCCCTCAGTGTGTTCGAGGCGGCCCTGGCCCACGAGCAGAAGGTCACGGGCCTCATTCACCGCATCTACGGCCTGGCCGCCGACGAGCGCGACTACGCCAGCCAGACCTTCTTGCAGTGGTTTGTCACGGAACAGGTGGAAGAGGAGAAGAACGCAGGAGACGTGGTCGAGCGGCTGCGCCTGATTGGCGACGACCGCGCCCTGCTGTTGCTACTCGACCGCGAACTGGCCGAGCGCGAAGGGGACTAAATAGCACGCGACCGTTTCGCGGCAGGGCCTCGCAGAGTTTCCGAAAACCCGGCGAGGCTGGACGCGCAAGCTGAGCATGGAAAAGGGCGAAAAATGCGGAGGACGGTTCTCTCAACGAACCTCTTCCGCGTTTTCCGTTATCTTCCGCGCCTTTCGCGCTCCAAAACCCCTACCTGGCGGCGCCGTCCTCTTATGAAACAACCCCCGTCACCGCCAGCGTGACCAGCAGCAGTTGCTGGAGGCCCAGCCGTACCGGCCCCGGGTCCAGGTACTCGTGCTGGGTGTGCGTCCCGCCGCCTGACGTGATGGCGATGCACGTGCTGGGGATGCCTCGACTCATGGGGATGTTGGCGTCGGTGCTGCCCTCGGTCAGCCGCACAGGGAAGCCCGCCTCCTCCGCCCCTAACGCGTTGAGCGCGTCGAAGCAGGCCAGGATGAGCGGATGGCCCTCGTCAATCGCCCCCGCCGGCCGGTCCCCAATCAGCGTCACCTCGACGCTCACGTCGGGGATGGCGTTGGCCTCGTGGACTAGCCGCATCACCCGCTGCTCCAGGTCGTCCAGCGCCGCCGCGTCCCCCGACCGCATATCTAGCAAGCAGTAGGCTTCCTCGGCGATACTGTTGACCGATGTCCCGCCGCCGATAACGCCCAGGTTGTACGTCACCTTCGGCTCCGTCGGCACGTCGAGGCTGGCGATGGCCGCGCCCAGCTTGCACAACTCGTGGATGGCGCTGCGGGCGCCAAATGCGCCCCAGCTATGGCCACCCGGCGCGTGGACCGTCAGCCGATAGCGGCGCGAGCCGATGGAGCGGTTGTAGACTTTGCCTAGACCCTGGCCCTCGACGGCCACGATGGCCGCCATGTCGCGCCCCAGGCGGTCCACCGCCGCTCGAATGCCGCGCAGGTTACCCAGCCCTTCCTCGCCCACCGTCGCCACCAGCCATATGTCGCCCGCCGTCTGGACGCCCGCTGTGTCCAGCGCCCGCGCCAGGCCCAGCAGCGCCGCGACGGCGATGCTGTTGTCCACCAACCCAGGCCCATACAGCCGCCCGTTGACGCGCCGCACCTGGATCGCCATCTCCGGTGGGAAGACGGTGTCGGTGTGGGCCGCCAGCAGGATGGAAGACGATGGGCCTGTCGCAGCCTTGCCGCCGCCAGGCCGCCGCCCATAGACGTTGCCGAGGTCGTCCATCTCCACGTCGCGCAGGCCCAGGGCGCGGAACTGGTCCGCCACCCACGCCGCGCGGCGCGCCTCGTGGAAGGTCGGCGCGGGGATCTCGCAGATGGTGACGGCCTCGCTCACTACGCCGTCGGCGTGGCCGTCCAGCCAGTCGAGCGCGGTCCGCACGCGGGGCAAGGCCATCAATTGATCGACTGCCGTCATGGGCGCCCTCCCCAGG
Organism: uncultured Anaerolineales bacterium; assembly: GCA_964557745.1. Classification (GTDB taxonomy): domain Bacteria; phylum Chloroflexota; class Anaerolineae; order Epilineales; family JAHCIE01; genus JAHCIE01. Next base: position 891 of record CAZLBQ010000371.1, on the reverse strand, counting down.
CCATGCCCCTCAACCCGTCAGCAGGATTTTGCCACTGTTGCCCGGCCGCGTGGCGTGGGCGATGGCGGCCTGGAAGTCGGCCAGGTCGTACTCGGCCTCGACAGGCGGGACCAACTGGCCGCGCGCCATCAGGTCCATCAACTGCGCCGCCGTCTGGGCCACGCGCGGCCCGGCGCGCTTCACCCACTCGACCAGCCAGAAGCCGCGCATCGTCTTGGTCTTGAACAGCAGGTCGCCGGAGTTGACCGGGATGGGCTTCTGGTCCAGCGCGCCGTAGACGAGCATCGTCCCGCCCGCGCTCAGGCAGGCCAACGCCAGCGCGCCCGTGTCGCCGCCGACGGCCTCCAGGGCCGCCCGCGCCCCCTTCCAGCCCGTCACCTCCATCACCCGCTCCCACGTCGTCGGGTCGCCCGTGGCGAAGGCGGCGTCGCCCCCCAGGTCGAGGAGTTCCTGGACCTGCTCGGGGCGGCGCACAAAGTTGATGGTCTTGACGCCGCGCAGCCTAGCGAGTTGGATGACCAGCCGCCCGAGCGTCGAGCCGGCCGCCGTCTGGAGCAGCCAGTCGCCCGGCTGGAGGCTCAGCTCCTCGGTGACCATCCCCCACGCCGACATGGGATTGACGAAGAACTGGGCCGCCACCTGGTCGCTCACACTGTCGGGGACGGGCACGAGCTGCTCGGCGCGCGCCAGCACGCTCTCCTGCCACGCCCCCATCACTCCCAGTGGGACGACGCGCTGCCCGACGGCGAACCCCAGCACCCCCGGCCCCAGCGCCTCCACCCGCCCCACGCCCTCGTTGCCCGCCGTCGCCGGCAGGCGCGGCTTGACGGCGTATGCGCCCGCCACCTGGTACAGGTCCGACGGGTTGACCGAGCGGTGGGTCAGGCGCAG
>CAZLBQ010000370.1:0-6501 GCA_964557745.1 uncultured Anaerolineales bacterium | reverse complement strand
CGCATACCGGGGATGACGTCGCGGGCCGTCGCCACACCCACGAGCATGGGCCGCGCGGCCAGCAGGCGCCCGACAGCGGTGTGGTTGGCCTCATCGATGGGAATCACGTCTGCCTCATCTTTCCGAGCAGCGCGGCTAGCCGCTCGTCCCCGCCGGCCGGTGGGCGCCAGTCGACGTGGATCGCCGCTGCGCCCTGCGCGACCAGGCTGTCGTAGAATAGCTCCAGCCCGATGTTGACGGCGGCGAGCGGGCGCTGGAGGGTCTCAAGCGCGACGGGCGCGGGGAGGGGCGGTGGCCGCTCGCCGAGACGAGCGCTTACGTACTCAACCGCCTCCGTCAGCGTACGGAAGACGGTCGCGCCTGACCTGGTCAGCGCGCCGACCTGGCGGCTGACATCCTGCGGGTCCTCGTCGGTCCCCACGACGACGGCCACGACCTCCGGCCCGCCGGCCGTCTGCGACAGCCTGATGGCAAGGCCCAACTCGCTGGCCGGGTCGGGGTGCGCCCCATCGCCCAGGACAACGTCGAGCAGGATGATGCCTACGTCGGGGTCGGCAGCCTCCTGGTGGAAGCGGCGCAGCCGCAACTCGTTGTCCAGCATGGGATGGAGGCGCCCGACGGTGAACTCGTCGGCGCCCAGGTCCAGAAGGGTGTGCCCCTCGCTGTGCGCCGCGTCACGCAGCCGTTGCTCCGGCCGCAGTGGCGTGTTCGAGTACACGGGGTAGAGACCGGCTTGGAGACCGAGCAGGGCTTCGTAGGCCAAGGTGCCGCCCGACAGCAGCCCACGCAGGTACGGGCCGCGCGGCGGCACGAGCTGCGGCGCCCTATCTCGAGCTGGCTTGGTGTGCAGCAGGTCTACCGCGAGCGCGGCGGCGGCGCCGAGGGTCGTGGCGAAGTGGAGTGGACCAAGCTGCCGGGCGGGCGGCGGGTAGCCAATGAAATAGACGACGACGGGCTTGTCGGTAGCGCGGGCGGCGGCAAGCAGGCGCGGCGCTACGTCGGGGGACGGTGGCTTCGAGACGAGGACGATAACCTCCGTGTCGGGGTCACGAGCCAGCAGGTCGAGGGCTTGCCCGGTCGTGACACCGCCCACCTCGGCGGACAGGTCGCGGCTACCCGTCCCCAGGGCGTGCGAGACGCCCGCGCCGAGGGTGTGGACCGCCGCGCTCACCGCCTGGAGTCCGGTGCCCGACGCGCCCACCAGGCCAATGGGTCCCCGCCGCACGCGGTTGGCAAAGCCCAGCCCGACACCATGGATGATCGCCGTCCCGCAATCCGGCCCCATGACCAATCGCCCACCTTCCAGCGCCGTCTGTTTCAGGGCGATCTCGTCAGCTAGGGGGACGTTGTCGCTATACAGGAACACGTGACGCCCCGCATCGAGCGCGGCGCGGGCGACCGGGGCTGCATAGCGCCCGGCCACCGAGACGAGCACCCACTGGGCGTCCGGCAGGGTCTTGAGCGCCGAGGCGAGGCTGCGTGGGCGGAAGGTCTGCTCGCCCCGACCCCGCCGCGCGGACAGAAGCGCGTCGACCTGATCGAGGGCCGCCGCAGCCGCAGACTCGCTATCCGCCCGTAAGACGATGACCAGGTCATTCGGCGTCGCGGCGTCGGCGGCCGTGTCGAGCAAGTCGCTGTCAGCCAGCAGCGCCAGGTTGGCGGGCGTGCCCATCACGACAGCGGCGTCCACCACATGGGGCAAGTGCAGCAGGGCGTGCCGCAGTTGCATGAGCACGATGGAGTCGTAGTAAGCGCTGGGACGGATGACGCTGCGTATGATCGACATGGCTCCCCATCCTTAGACCCACAGTTTGCCCCAACTGGCCTTTCTTGTCAATCGCGGCGCGCTGGACAGCCCGCTCGGCCTGCGGTACAATCACACGCACGATTGTGCCTGGCTCAATCAGGGCGCTTTGCGGTGGGGAGCGCTTGCCTATGGCGGTCGATGTGATGGAGAAGCCTGTCAGCCGGCCTACGAGCCTGCCCTGGAGCGCTGCCGCCCGCCGGATCGTCGCGTTTGTCGTCCTGCTGGCGCTCCTGTGCGCCGCGTGGGAGGGCTACAAGTTCCTGGGCGCGCTGACCGAGGGCAAAATCCCGTTCACCCAACTCGACCTCCCCGTGCGCCCCGACGACAAGTCGATGCCGCACCTGATGACCATCGCCCAAACGCTGTTCGAGCCGGCCCGACGGGGCGGCGAGGACATTCTGCTGGTCATCTTGATGCGGGCGGCGTGGTTTACCTGGCGTGAGGCGGCGGCGGGCTTCGTCATCGGCAGTCTGCTCGGCTTCGGCCTGGGTCTGGCCCTGGGCCGTTTCGCCCTCCTCGAACGCGGGCTGATGCCCTACGTTGTCGCCTCCCAGACCGTGCCTCTCCTGGCTATCGCCCCCATGGTGGTCATCTGGGGCGGACGCCTCGACTGGCCGGCGTGGTGGTCCGTCGCGTTGATCTCGGCGTACATCACCTTCTTCCCCGTGACTATCAACACCCTGCGCGGCCTGCGTTCGCCCAGCGCCACGGATCTGGCGTTACTGCGCTCCTACGCCGCGTCCGAGACCCAGGTCCTCTGGAAGCTGCGCCTGCCCGCCGCCCGCCCGTATATCTTTACCGCCCTGAAAGTGTCGGCGACGGCCAGTGTCGTCGGGGCGATTGTCGGCGAACTGCCGTCGGGCATCCAGGACGGCGTGGGCCGCGTCCTATTGACCTTCAGCTACTACTACATTAGCGGGCCTGAAAAGCTCTACGCCTCGATTCTGGGAGCCTCGGCGCTCGGCCTCGTGTTCGCCGGTCTCGTGGCCCTGGCAGAGCGCATCGTCCTGCCGCCCCACCGGCCGATGGAGTGAGGAGAAGCCCATGCTGCCGAATGAGCTGGAGTCTGCCACCATTGTAGGGAATGGGCCTACGCCCGTTATCTCCCTGAGCGGCGTATCCAAGGTGTTCAACGCGCGCCGCGACAACCAGGTGGCGGCCCTCGACACGGTCAGCCTCGATGTATACCGGGGTGAGTTCGTCTCGCTCCTGGGGCCGTCGGGCTGCGGCAAGAGCACACTGTTGCGCCTGATCGGCGACCTGACGACGCCATCGAGGGGGTCGGTACGGGTCAACGGCAAGACGGCGCAGCAGGCGCGCCTGGACCGCGACTACGGCATGGTGTTCCAGCAGGCTACGCTTTATGACTGGCGCACCGTCGGCCAGAACATCCAGCTGCCGCTGGAGATCATGCGCTTCCCCCGCGACAAGGTCGCCGCCCGCGTGCAGGCCATGCTGCGCCTCGTCCAACTCGAAGGCTTCGCCAGGAGCTATCCCTGGCAGCTGTCGGGCGGGATGCAGCAGCGAGTCGCCATCGCACGCGCCCTGGCCTTCGAGCCGTCCATCCTCTTGATGGATGAGCCGTTTGGCGCGCTCGACGAGATGACGCGCGAGCATATGCAGTCGGAGTTGCTGCGCATCTGGGAGCAGACCCACAAGACGGTCGTCTTTGTCACCCACAGCATTCCGGAGGCGGTGTTCCTCTCGACGCGTGTCGTCGTTATGTCACCTCGTCCCGGCCGCATCGCCCGCATCGTCGACATCGACCTACCCCAGCCGCGCTCCGTCGCCACCCGCGAGCAGCCGCTCTTCTTTGAGAAGATTACCGAAGTCCGCCACGCCCTGCGCCAGGATGATCGGCGCGTTGCCACCTCATGAACCCCGTGTCGCTGCCGACGCCCGACGACCGCGCGGCTTGGGCCGACCGCGGCCAGCGCTACTTCCCCGCCGTAGCCCTGTTTGTCGCAGCGCTCGCACTGTGGGAGACGCTGGTGATCCTTCTCCACATCGAGAGCTTCTTGCTGCCCCGGCCGACCGTCATCGCCGCCACCTTCGGGCGCGAGTGGGGCGTCGTCTTCCCGGCCGCGCTGTTCACCATGCGCGAGGCGCTGGGCGGCTTCGTGCTGGGCAGCGCCCTCGGCGTTCTCATCGCCCTGGCGACAGCACGCTGGACGGCTGTCAGCGAGGCGGCGCTGCCCCTCGCCATCGCCGTCAACGCGACGCCCATTGTGGCGCTGGCCCCCATCATGAACCAGTGGTTCGGTATCACGAACCCGCTGTCGAAGATGACCATTGTGGCCGTGATTGTCTTCTTCCCGGTGATGATCAACACCGTGCGCGGGCTACGGGAGGCCGACGCAGGCGCGCTGGAGCTGATGCGCTCGTACGCCGCCGGCGAGATGAGCACGGTGTATCACGTGCGGGTCCCCAGCGCGCTGCCCTATCTCTTCACCGCGCTCAAGGCGACGGCGAGCCTAAGCGTCATCGGGGCCATCGTGAGTGAGTACTTTGGCGGCTCACGTGAGGCCCTCGGCGTCTACATCTCGCAGCAGGCGGCCCTGTTTCACTTCGCGGAAGCGTGGTCGGCCATCATTGTCGCCTGCGTGATGGGCATCGTCGTTTATGCCATCATTGTCCTGGTCGAGCGGTGGGTGATGCCGTGGCACGTCTCGCTACGCGCCACGCAAGAGTGATGGAGTCGCCTACCAAACCCGACAGGTCTCCGAGACCTGTCGGGTCTGGATCGCGTCGCACTGACTCGGGTCGTCAAAACACATGAGGAGGGAACCGTGCGCACCCGACATACCTGGCTCGCGCTACTGTCCGTTGCCTTGATCCTCGTCGTCACGGCCTGCGCCGGGCAACCGGCCCCCGCCGCTCAAGCGCCCGCCCCCCAAGCGGCGCAACCAACAGCCGCGTCGCAAGGCGCGGCGTCGTCTCAGGCGCTCACGAAGGCGACACTGCAATTGCAGTGGGTGACGCAGTCCCAGTTCGCCGGTTACTATGCGGCGCTGGACAAGGGCTTCTACAAGGAGGAGGGCCTGGACCTGAAGATCAAGGAAGGCGCGGTGGACATTGTGCCGCAACAGGTGCTGGCGTCGGGCCAGGCTGACTTCGCCGTCGCCTGGGTGCCGAAAGCCCTCGTGTCGCGCGAGGAGGGCGCGAAGCTCGTCAACATCGCCCAGGTCTTCCAGCGCAGCGGCACGTTGGAGGTGTCGTGGAAGGACTCGAACATCACCAAGCCCGAGGACTGGAAGGGCAAGAAGGTCGGGACGTGGGGCTTCGGCAATGAGTTTGAGGTGCTGGCCGCGATTGAGAAGGCCGGCCTGAACAAGGACAAGGACCTGACCCTCGTCCAGCAGCCGTTCGACATGTCGCTGCTGCTCAACCGAGAGATCGACGCGGCCGAGGCCGAGACCTACAACGAGTACGCCCAGGTGCTCGAAGCCAAGAACCCCAAGACCGCCAAGCTCTACCAGCCCGAAGACCTAGCCGTGATTGACTTCAACAAGATCGGGACGGCCATGCTTCAGGACGCGCTGTGGGCGCGCGAGGACTGGCTGGCCGACGCTAAGAACCAGGATACGACGGTTCGCTTCCTGCGGGCGACGTTCCGGGGCTGGATCTTCTGTCGCGACAACTTTGACGAGTGTGTGCAGATCGTGTTGAAGAATGGGCCAACGCTTGGCAAGGGGCACATGACGTGGCAGCTCAACGAGATTAACAAGCTCATCTGGCCGTCACCGGCGCCGGGCATCGGGGTCATGGACAAGAAGCTCTGGGACCAGACCCTTCAGATCGCGACATCGCAGAAGGTGCTGAAAGCGCCACCCAGCGGCGGGTCCTACCGCACTGACCTGGCGGAGAAGGCGGCAGCCGACCTGAAGGCGAAGGGCCTGGACACCGTCGGGACCAGCTACACACCTAAGCAGGTGCAGATCACGGAAGGCGGCAACTAAGAACGCCTCACAAAACGGGTCCTGTCGGTAGCGGCGGCTCGATGGCCGGCCGCACGAGCTTCGTCATCGCCCGCCGCTTGAGTACCATCCGCGATTGGGCTAAAATACTGGTTATCAATGGCGGCGCGATCGTGGAGCAGGGCAGCCACGACGAGTTGATGGCGCAACAGGGGTTCGACTACACCCTGAACATGAGCCAGGTCAAGGGCAAGGCGCCTGGTGGTCAGGCAGCAGGCACGGCAGTCTTTAAGAGCAGTTGAGCGCGCATGGGGCAGAGGAGGTAGGCATGGCTCACGACAACGGTAACAGCAAAGGGTCCCTGGCACTGACCCACGACGACCTCAAGAAATTTGTCCGCCGCTTCCGCGTCGAGCCGGGCAAGACGGTCAGCTTAAAGCACGACTTCGACCCCAACGACAGCGCGGGCTTCGACAAGCCCGAGAACGCCGACGAGTTGCTGCGGGAGGGGGTCGAGCTGCTAGCGGAGTACCAGGACAAACTCTACGCCGAGAACTCGCGGGCCTTGCTCATTATCCTCCAGGCGATGGACGCGGCGGGGAAGGACGGTGTCATCAAGCACGTCATGAGCGGCCTCAACCCCCAGGGCTGTATGGTCTTCAGCTTCAAGGCGCCCTCGGCCGAGGAACTTGACCACGACTACCTGTGGCGCAGCTTCAAGGCGTTGCCCGAGCGCGGGCGCATCGGCATCTTCAACCGCTCTTACTACGAGGAGAC
>CAZLBQ010000369.1:0-6519 GCA_964557745.1 uncultured Anaerolineales bacterium | reverse complement strand
CGCCTCGGCTCGCTGATTGACAAGAGCTTGCTACGTCAAGCCGAGATGGTTCACGGCGAACCCCGCTATTGGATGTTGGCAACGATTGCTGAGTTCGGGTTGGAACGGCTGGTCGAGAGTGGGGAGGCCGACATGATCCGCCGTCGGCATGCCGAATACTATCTCGGATTGGCGGAGGAGACTGAATCGAAGCTCCGCGGGCCTGAGCCGACGGTGTGGCTCAACCGCCTCGAAGCGGAGCATGACAATCTCCGCGCCGCCTTGCACTGGTGTGTGGAGACCGAGCAGGTCGAGATGGGGCTGCGGCTGGCGGGCGCCCTCGGCTGGTTCTGGTACTTGCACAGCCATCTCACTGAAGGGCGAGGGTGGCTCAAGCGCGTCTTGAGCCAGGCCAGTTCGACGCCGAGCGCGGCCACGGCCCAGGCCCTCGCCGCTGCTGGCTCACTGGCCTTCGCCCAGGGCGATTATGCGGTTGCCGCGGGGCGGCATGAGGAGGCCTTGACACACTACCGAGCGGTGGGGGACAGGCGCGGGGTCGCAATGGAGCTAGGCAACCTGGGGGCACAGCTTTTTGGTCAAGGGGAGTATGCACGGGCCAGGGCGCTGCTGGAAGAGAGCGTGGCGCTGTATCGGGTGGTGGGCGACACGGCGGGGCTGGTGGACGTGCTCAACACGCTGGGCGAAGTGGCGCGGGGGCTGGGCGAGTATGAGGTAGCGGGCGGGGATTACGCGGAGGGGCTGCGGCTGGCGGGCGAGGGGGGCGCCGCAGTAACGCTATCCTGGCTACTGCACAATCTAGGGCATGTGGCGCTGCACCGAGGGGATGATGGGGCAGCAGCGGCGTACTTCGAGCAGGGGCTGAGCTTGGGGGAGGAGGTAGGCTTCAAGCCGACGGTGATCGCGTGTGTCGCCGGGCTGGCGGCGGTGTGGGGGAGGCGGGGAGACGCGGGGCGGGCGGCGCGGCTCTTGAGCGCGGCTGAGGCGCTGCTGAAGGCGAACTACAGCGGCTTCGACCCGACCGACCAAGCCGAGTATGAGCGCAACCAGGCGCTGGTCCGCGCCCACCTCGACCACGCTACCTTCGCGGCCGCCTGGCGCGAGGGGCAGGCGCTGACGCTGGAAGAGGCCGTGGCGTGCGCGCTGGAGGCAGCGCCGACGGAGGGCTAGCGAGTGATAGGCGCGCCGCGTCACCGCGTCGAGACGCGGCGGCGGCCCAGCCAGCGGGGGACGGAGTGGCGATACCTGGCGTATTCCGCGCCGAACGTGGCGGCGAGATACTTCTCTTCCGGCAGGATGAGGATGGTGTGACAGGCGAACAGGGCGGGCAGGAGGAGCACGAGTAGCCAGGGCAGGTTGAAGGCGAGAGCGATGCCCACCAGCAGGCCCACGCCGCCCAGGTAGAGGGGATTGCGGGAGACGGAGAACACACCTGTCGTCACGAGTTGCGTGGTCGGGTTGCCCGGGTCGGTCGGCTGAGCCTGCCGCGCCAACTCCCGCCGCGCCGCCACCACCAGGGCCAGGCCGGCCACGATGAGGGCCATACCCGCCGCGACCATGAGTGCGGTGAGCCACCCGGGCGGGAAGGCGAGCGGCAGCCCCCATTGGAGGGCGATGGCGAAGAGACACGGAATCCCAAACACCACCTCGAAGGTCTGCCACCGCCGCTTGTGCGCCGCGTCCATAGATAGCCCCGACACCTACCAGACGAAGGGGACGAGGCGGTAAGGGACCTGCTGACGGTAGGCTTCGTAGCCGGATAGCTGGGCGGATAGAAACTTCTCTTCGTCCAGCAGACGGGCCACGATGACCAGGATGAGCAGCAGGGCCAGGGGCAGGGCGAGCCAGGAGCCGAGGGCAAGGGGCGACGCCAGCAGCATCAGGCCGGCCCCCGCGTACATGGGGTGCCGAACGACGCTATACGGTCCGGTCGTGATGACCTGCTGCTCATTCGCGACCTCAATCGTCGCACTCGTATAGCTGTTCTCCTTGAAGACCAGGAAGACGACAAAGAAGCCCAGCGCGACGACCGCGTCAGCGACCAGGCTGACCACGGGCGGGACACTCGACCAACGCAAGCGGTAGTCCAGGCCGGGGACGATGAATAGGGCGACGAACAGAAGACTCGCCAGGCTCTGGATGATGCGCTGGCTGCGTTGCGTCTCCGCCACGGGGCCGGCCGCGACGCGGCTAGCGAGCAGCCGCTGGTCGTAGCGCATCAAGTACAGCGTGATGAGCACGGTGCAGGCGGCGAAGACGGCGAGGTAGACCCACGCCTGCCAGAAGCTCAGCGAGCCGGCGGAGAGAAAGAGGGCCAGGCCCAGCACCAGCAGCAAGAAGGCCAGCCCGGCGATGGACTTCAGGATCAAGGCGCCCATTCGTCTTTCCTTATATGCACAATCTGCACACGCGCGCTACGTCTGGCGCTGACCGAGCCAGGCCAGCAGGGTGTCGAGGTGCTCCTGGTGGTGATCGTAGGAGGCGATGAGCACGAACGCCAGCGGGTAGCCGTCGAGCCAGGGGTAGCGGCTGCCGTCCAGCAGGTCGCGCTCGGAGAACAAGGCCCCTAGTTCGATGAGGCGCAGATACCCCTCGCGCCACGCTCGATGAACATCCGACCAGGGCTGCTCATGGTAGGTCTGATAGATGAAGGCGTTCGCGGCCTCGAGATACTCGTCTGTGTCCGGGTCCACGTCACCCGGTACCCACACCGGGAACTGGGGGTCCCGGCCGTCCCGCGCTGCCTCAAGGCGGGCGGTGGAGCGCTGCTGCCAGGCCATGAGATGCGCCATGACATCCTTGACCAACCACTCGTCGGGGGACAACGGCGCTGTCACTTGCGCGTCGCTCAAGCCCGCCAGCGTCTCCTCCCACCGCTCCACCTGCTCACGCAGCGCCGCCAGGATATGGTCTTTCATGAACATCGCACGGGTTCTCCATGATTCCTACACGAGGGGTAGGCATACTGTACCACACTCACCAATGATAAGCGACACGGGAGGAAAAGTGAAGGGCCTTACCGGCGACGTCACCCGCATCGCCTCGAGGTCGGCGAAGCGCGGTCAGGTCGAGCAGGCGCCAGGGCCGGTTGACATCCTGGGGGAGAACGGGGGCGGCGCCGTCATGGTGTAGCGAGCGCCCGTTCAGGAGCTAGGGCGAGGGGCTGGGTCGGCCAGGGCCACGCCGGCTCGGCAGAGCGGACACGCGTCAGGCGCCCAGAGGTTGAAGGGGTGTTGGGCGAGAGCCACCATGGGCATCCCGCGTGGCGCGAAGTATTCGTTGGCCTGGTCGCCGAGCTGCAGCAGGCTGCCAACCACGACCACAGACGCGCCCGCAGCATCTAGCTCCACCGTCGTCGCCCGCACCGACGACCCGGCGCTGATGACATCATCGACAAGGGCCACGCGCTCGTGGGCGACGCGGCGGCGGAGTTCGGACGGCAGCCGATACTGGGCGCGGAATAGCCCGCCGTCAGACACACCCGCCACAGGCTGCGCGAAGTAGAAGCGCACCCCCAAGTGCGCCGCGAGCGCGTGGGCGAGAAACGCCCCGCCGAGGAGCGGGCCGCACACAGCCGTGATGCCGTAGGGTCGAAGCCGGTCGGCTAAAGCAGCCACCAACGGCGCGAGCGCAGCCGGATCGACGAACAGCGCGTCGAGGGTCAACCACAGGTCGGTGTGGTAGCCGGACTCGAGGCGGAAGTGACCGCGGCGCGCCGGCAACGCCTGGAGGATGTCATCCGTCATCGGCTATTGCGGCAGCGTGTACGCGAACTCATACGAATGCTGACCGTCCACAATGATGATCGCCATCTGGCCCGCCAGGCCCACCAACTCGCCCGTGCCCGAGTCTGGCACGACGGTGACGGTGAGTGACGGAGCGCCGCGCGTCATCAGGCCATTGTGCTGGAGGACGAACGTCCCGCGCCGGCCGTGGAGCGTCCCGCTGACGCGCTCCAGGGCGACGTAGCCCGCCGACCCCTCCACGCGGCCCTGGGCGCTCAACATCTCGCCCTGGCTCGTCGCGGCGAGGTCGCCCTCGAACTGTTTGTCGATGGACAGCCGGGCGAGGCGGGCGTCTGGGTCGGTGTTGTACGGCGGCAGCGGGTTCAGCTTGATCTCAAACCGGCCCTGGGCAAGAGTTGGCATTCAGGCTCCCTATTCTGAACATTCTGTTCACTGTGTCTATAAAGACCGAGGCGAGCTTACTCGACGGCCAGCGGCGGCCCGAGCAACTCCATGCCGTGGGCGCGCCACAAGGCGGGGTTCTGCGGCGGCATGGCGTTGGCCTTGGTCACTTCGCGGAAGAAGGCTTCCATCTTGCCCGCCGGCATAAACGCGATTAGGATTCGGCCACGGCCCTCGCCCACGTGCGCCCAGACGTGGGATACGTTGCGTGGCCCCAACAGCGAGTCGCCGGGCCGCATGCGGAACTGTTCCTGCCCGACCTCGATGACGAACTCACCTTCAGCGATGTAGAACCACTCATCCTGGTCATAGTGCAGGTGGCGCGCCGGGCCGCCCTTGGCGTGGAAGGTGTTCTCTAGAATGAGGAGGCCGCCGCTGTCCTGCGGTGTCACCTTGAACGCAATCTCGCTGATGCCGAGGGGACGATGCTCGCCAAAGCGGTCTGCGCCGGCGGCGACGCGCAAGACAGAGGGACCACTGCCTGACGTGGATGTGCTCTCGCTCATACGCCGGTGTCTCCTTCGTTCGTCGTGTGGGGTGCAACCACGCGCGGACAGAGCGATTGCGCCCGACAGGGCAGGGGCACAATGATAGTCTTCTTGGGAACAGCGTCAAGGGGGTCAGCGTGAGCGAGCGGGAGCCGTGGGGCCGGGGCCAGGGATGGAGCCGGGGCGGACCACCGTGGCGCGAGGGCGAGGCGTGGCCGGGGCGGCCCTGGCGGCGGCACGGGCGGGGTCTCTTCCTGCGCTTCGTCGGTGTCTTCGGCCTGCTTGCTTTGCTCGTCCTGGGCTGGATGGCGCTGCTGGCGTTCCTGCTGACGCGGTGGGCGGGCGGCGCGGGGTCGACGGCCGTCCTCGTCTGGCTGGGCGGCTGCGGGCTGGCGCTGGCCTTGCCGCTCCTCGCGGCGAGTGTGGCCGCCCGCGCCTTTCGCACTATCGCCCTGCCCCTGTCCGACCTCATGACCGCCGCCGACGCCGTCGCCGCCGGTGACCTGAGCGCTCGCGTGCCGGTGCAGGGGCCGGGCCAGTTCGCCCGCCTGGCCGCGTCGTTCAACCACATGACTGCCGAGTTGGAGCGCGCCGACCAGCAGCGCCGCAACCTGACCGCCGACGTCGCCCATGAACTGCGCACGCCGCTCCACGTCATCCAGGGCAACCTCGAAGGCATCCTCGACGGCGTCTACGAGCCGACCGACGCCCACATCCGCGCTACCCTGGCCGAGACGCGCGCTCTGGCCCGCCTGGTGGACGACCTGCGCACGCTGTCCCTGGCCGAGGCCGGGCAACTCCCCCTGGCCCACGAGACCGTGGACATCGCCGACTTGCTGGCCGACGTGAGCACGAGCTTCAGCGGCCAGGCCGAGGCGGCCGGGATCGACCTGCGTGTTCACGTGACGGACGACGCGGACGGGCTGACGGTCACCGGCGACGCCGGTCGGCTGGACCAGGCGCTCAGCAACCTCGTCCTCAACGCCCTGCGCCACACGCCACGCGGCGGGCGCATCACCCTGGACGCGGAACGGCTTCCCGGCGGCGACAGCCGGCCGGGTAGTGTCCGGCTCACCGTACGGGACACCGGAGAGGGCATCGCGCCCGACGACCTGCCCTTCGTCTTCGACCGCTTCTGGCGCGGCGACCCGGCGCGCTCTCACGCCGGTGGTGGCAGCGGGCTGGGCCTCGCCATCACCCGCCAACTCGTCCAGGCGCACGGCGGCCGCATCACCGTCGCCAGCGCCCTCGGCCACGGCACGACGTTCAGCATCGACCTGCCGGCGGTGGATAGCTGATGACGAATGGCGAATGGCAAATGGCCTATAGCTCATCGCTCATGGCAACTCAGGCAAACTGTCCGCCACGAGCCACCTGCCACCAGCTATTTGCTATCTGCCCTTAGCCATTCGCTACACGCCACAAGTCGGCCACCCCGTGCGCGGCCGCGTCGATGGTCATCTCCAGGCAGCCGGGCGCGTAGGGCGACTGGACCTCCTGGTAGATACCCTGCCCGTACGTATCGGCCGGGCAGAGGTAGCCCAGCGTGCCGTTGGTGACGCCCATGACGACCAGCGGCAACCCGGCAAAGCGCTCGCGCAGCGCCGCCTGGGCCACGGAGTACGGCTCGTTGGGGATGGCGACGACGCCCGCCTGGCCTAGCCGCCACACCCACAGCGGCATGGCGTGGGTCTCCCCCGGTCCGAGCGTCTGCTGGATGAACAGGCGGCGGCGCAGAATCTCCTGATGACGGCGGTCCTGGCAGGCGGCCAGTTCGGCATCAAACGCGGGAACGGGCGGGAAGGCCTTGCGTGGCACGGCGACATGGAGCAGCCGGCTCGCATGGC
>CAZLBQ010000368.1:0-6563 GCA_964557745.1 uncultured Anaerolineales bacterium | reverse complement strand
TCGAGGCGGCCATCACGGGCAATTTGTGCCGCTGCACCGGCTACTACAAGATTGTCGAAGCCATTGAAGCGGCGAGCCAGGCACGAGCAGGACAAGGATAGTCGAGCTTGCTCAAGCGTGACCTCCTCATCCTCGGTCTCGTCGGCTTTGTAACGTCGTTCGGAGCGCACGCCGTCGCCGTCAACCTGCCCACGTATGCGCAGCACGTCGGCGTGGGGACGTTCGCCATCGGCCTCCTCATCGCCGTCTACGACTTTGCCGAGGTCATCGCCAAACCTGTCTTCGGCTATCTAGCCGACCGACGCGGCCAGGTCATCACGCTGTGGGCGGGGCTAGCCGTCTTCTCGCTGGCGTCACTCGCGTTTCTGGCCGTCGACCCGCGGCTGTTGATTCTCATTCGGCTGCTGCAAGGGCTAGGCGCGGCGGCCTTCTCGGTCGTGTCGCTGGCCCTCGTCGCGGCCCTCTTTCCAACCACGCGCGGCCAGGCGCTCGGCGTCTACAACGCGCTCAAAGGCGCGGGCTACGTGGTGGCGCCCATCCTCGGCGGTTGGGTGGTGAGCCGCTTTGGGTTTGCGGGCCTGTTCGTCGTCAGCGCAGCGGTGGGTGCTGCCGTGCTGACCCTGTCCCTCGTCCTGCGCGAACCGGCCCAGCCCGCCGACCTCGACGACGATGACGACTTTAGCCTGTCAGCCTTTCTCGCGCCGTTCGCCGCGCCGCGACTGCGGCCCTGGTACGCCGTCATCGTCATCAACATGTTCTTCGTCGGCATCCTCTTTGGCTTTGTGCCGGTGTATGTCAACCGCCTGGGGTACGACCCGTTCCAGGCCGGCCTCATCGTGGGCGCGGGGACACTGGCCTATCTGCTCGTCCAACCCCTGGCCGGCCGGCTCGCGGACGGCGTCGGGGGCCGCGCCACCATCGTCTGGGGCCTGGCGCTATCGTCGTCGGCCACCGTGGCCCTGCCCTTCTCGACGGGTGGATGGCTCGTCGCCGTCGTTGTTTTGGGTGGCCTGGGTATCGGCGTCGTCTGGACCAACTCTGACGCCATGATCAGCCAACTGGCGCGGAGCGGGCAACTCTCGGCCAGTCTGGGCGCAGCCGGCTCGTACAAGGAAGTGGGCGACATGCTCGGCCCACTCGCAGTGGGCGGGCTGGCGCAGGCGTTCGGCCTGGCGACGGGGTTCGTTGCCTGTGGCGCTCTCGGCCTGGCGGGGGTCGCCCTCGTTGCGGGCGCGCGGACCGACGAGCCGGCGCCTACGCCGTGAACAACACTTTGGAGGCTTCGTCATGCGCGCCATTGGTAGCAGCGCGCCCCGCCTGGACGCGCGGGGCAAAGTCACGGGCGAGACTCTCTATTCGGGCGACCTGGGCATGGACGGCATGCTGCACGCCTGCACCCTGTTCGCCAACCGCCCCCACGCCCGTATTCTCTCTATTGACACCGCCGAGGCCTTGCGGGTCCCCGGCGTCGTGCGCATCTTCCTGGCGGCGGATGTCCCCTCCAACCGCTTCGGCCTGATCCACCCCGACCAGCCGGTCCTGTGCGGGGTCGGCGACGACGAGCACGCCCGCATCGTGCGCTTCGTCGGTGACAAGGTCGCCCTCGTCGTCGCCGAGACCCAGGCCGCCGCTGAGCAGGCGCGCGCCCTCATCCGCGTCGAGTACGAGGACCTGCCCGTCGTCACGGACCCGGCCCACGCCCGCCAGCCGGGCGCGCCCGTCCTCCACGACGACCACCCCGACAACGTGCTGCTCCACTACCGAGTGCGCAAGGGGGACGCGGCGGCAGGCTTCGCCCAGGCCGACGTGATTGTCGAGGGCGAGTACAGCACGGGCGCCCAAGAGCACGCCTATCTCCAGCCGGAAGCGGGGCTGGCCTGGATCGACGAGGAGGGCCGCATCACCGTAGCGTGCGCCGGCCAGTGGGCGCACGAAGAGCGCGAGCAGATCGCCCACGCCCTCAAGCTGCCGGAGGAGCAGGTTCGCGTCATCCAGCCGCCAGCGGGGGGCGCGTTCGGGGGGCGCGAGGACGTCTCCATCCAGATCGTCCTGGCCCTGGCCGCCATGCAGCTTCAGCGGCCCGTCAAGCTCATCTGGACGCGCGAGGAGTCCATCATCGGCCATCACAAGCGGCACCCCTTCCGCTATCGCTGCCGCACGGGCGCGACACGCGACGGGCGGATTGTCGCCGCCGAGGTCGAGTTGACATCGGACTGCGGCGCGTATGCCTCGACCAGCACCAAGGTGCTGGGCAACGCGACGCTCATGGCGGTCGGCCCGTATGACATCCCGCACGTCAGCATCGATGCTTACACAGTGTACACCAACAACATCCCGTCCGGCGCATTTCGCGGCTTCGGCGCCCCCCAGTCCTGTTTCGCGTCGGAGTGCCAGATGAACAAGCTGGCCGAGGCGCTGGGCATGGACCCGGTCGCACTGCGGCTCAAGAATGTGCTACGCGACGGCTCGCTGCTGCCGACGCAGAGTCCGATGCCGCCCGGTGTCTCGCTGGACGTGGTCGTAGCGCGCTGCGCGGCGCAGGCGGGCTGGGAGCAGACTGACCAGGGCTGGCGGAAGCCGAGCGTCGCGCCACCGTCCAAACCGTGGCAGCGGCGCGGGCTAGGGCTGGCCTGCGCGTTCAAGAACGTCGGCTTCTCGTTTGGCGCGCCGGAGCGCTGCTTCGCCACTGTCGAGATCCACGGCGGCGGCGACATCGAGCGCGTCGTCGTGCGCTGCGCGGGCAGCGACGTCGGCCAGGGCGCGCACCAGGCGTTCCGGCAGATCGCGGCCCACGCGCTCGACGTGCCGCTGGACCGCGTCGAGGTCGTCAGCGGCGACACGGCGACCACCCCCGGCACGTCCGGCTCGGCGTCGGCGTCACGCATGACGTTCATGGCCGGCAACGCCATTCGCGGCGCGGCCGAGAAGGCGCTGGCGCTGTGGCGCGACGAGGAGGATCGCCCCATCGTCGCCACCTACGAGTACATCCCGCCGCCGACGACACCGCTGGACTCGGAGGGCCGCTCCAACCCCAACTTCGCCTACGGCTACGTCGCCGAGGCCGTCGAGGCCGAGGTAGACACCGAGACGGGCGAGATCCGCGTGCGGCGCGTCGTGTGCGCCGACGACGTCGGGCAGGCCGTCAACCCGCAGCAGGTTGTCGGGCAGATCGAGGGCGCGGTCATCCAGGCCCAGGGCTGGGCGACCATCGAGAACTTTGTCCAGCGTGACGGCCAGGCGCTGACCCAGTACCTGTCCACTTATCTCATCCCAACGGTGCTGGACATTCCAGACCAGGTCGACTCGGTGATTGTCGAAGTCCCTGACCCGCTCGGGCCGTTCGGGGCGCGGGGCATGGCCGAGATGCCCTTTATCCCCCTGGCCCCCGCCCTGACGGCGGCGCTCCACGACGCGACGGGCGTCTGGTTCGACCACCTGCCGCTGACACCGCCGCGCGTCCTGGAGACGCTGTACGGCCAGAACTACGACGACTTTACCACCGACTTCTCGCTGCACAGCCAGGGCCTGGCCGAGGGCCAGCCGAAGGGCGCGCCGGCATGATCAACCCCATCCTGCTGGACTTCCCCGACGCCTTCGAGACCGAGCGGCTGCTGATTCGCTCGCCCCGCGCGGGCGACGGCCCGGAGTTCAACGCCGCCGTTATCGAGTCCCTGGCTGACCTGCGTCCTTGGATGCCGTGGGCGCAGACAGCGCCGACGCTCGAAGAGTCGGAGCAGACGGTGCGGCGGGCGCGGGCACGCTTCCTCGAGCGCGCCGACCTCATGCTGGGCCTGTTCCTCAAAGGGACCAACACGGTCGTCGGCAGCAGCGGCTTGCACCGCATCGACTGGGACGTGCCGCGCTTCGAGATTGGCTACTGGCGGCGTACAGGCTTCGAGGGCCAGGGCTACATCAGTGAGGCGGTACGGGGCATCACGCGCTTTGCCTTCGAGACGCTGGGCGCGAACCGCGTCGAGATTCACATGGATAGCCGCAACCTGCGCAGTCGAGCTGTCGCCGAGCGCACCGGGTATGTCCTGGAGGGCGAACTGCGCCAGCACAGCGTGGCGGTGGACGGCAGCCTACGCAACACCCTCATCTTCTCGCTGCTGCCTGACGAGTATCGGCGGCTCGCGGCGGGCTGGGGCCGGCCGCCAAGCGCATGACGTCCCTGTTAGCGCGGCCGGTCCTCGTCCTCATTCTCGGCGCGGGCGACCTGGCGACGGGCGTGGCCCTGCGGCTCCACCGCTGCGGCTTCTCCATCGTCATGACCGAGCTGGCGCAGCCGCTCGCGGTGCGGCGGACCGTCGCGTTCGCCCAGGCCGTCTACGCGGGCGAGACGACGGTCGAGGGCGTCCGCGCCCGCTGCGTCACGCCCATGAGCGCTCGCCCCGTTCTCATGCAGAGCGACATCCCCGTCATCGTGGACCCAGAGCGGCGCATGGTGGGCGCGTTTCAGCCCGATGTCCTCGTGGACGCCCGGATGGCGAAGCGCAACCTGGGGACGAGTCAGTCCGATGCGGCGCTCGTCGTCGGGCTGGGGCCGGGCTTCACCGCTGGCGTCGACTGTCACGCCGTGATCGAGACCAATCGCGGCCACAACCTGGGCCGCGTGCTCTGGCAGGGCGCGGCGGAGCCGAATACAGGGGTGCCGGGGCGCATCGGCGACGCGACGGCCGAGCGCGTGCTGCGCGCTCCCCAGTCGGGCGTCGTCCAGTCTCAGCGTGAGATTGGGGATGTCGTTCGGGCCAGCGAGGTCGTGGCGACTGTCGGCGACACGCCCGTCACGGCAGCCATCGGCGGCGTGTTGCGCGGGATGCTCTATCCAGGCCTGACCGTCGCCCAGGGCACGAAGCTGGGTGACATTGACCCCCGCGCCGAGCCAAGCCACGTCCGCACTGTCTCGGACAAGTCGCTGGCGATTGGGGGGGGCGTCTTGGAAGCCATTCTATCCGGGTTGAAGGTTGAAAGTTGAAGGTGACAGGTTAGGATGAACCTTTCCTATGCTCTGCGCGTGCCCGACCGCGCCGTTGTCGCCATTGTCGGCGGCGGTGGCAAGACCAGCGCCCTCTACCGCCTGGCCGCCGAGTTGGCTGAGCCAGGGCATGGCCGCGTCCTGCTGATGACGACGGCCAAGATGCTCCTGCCCCAAGAGGGCCAGGCCGACGGCCTCTTCGTCCACCGCGTCTACGGCGCCATCGCCGAACGCCACGAGGCCACCCTGCCCTACCTGCGCCGCATCGCCATCGCGCCCGATGTCCTGGAGACCGCCGAGGGCTGGAAGCTAGATAGCGTCCCGCCGGACTGGCCGAGGCGGCTGGCGGGCCTGCCCCGCGTCGCCAACGTCCTGGTCGAAGCCGACGGCTCGCGCCACCTGCCGCTCAAAGCGCCCGCCGCCTACGAGCCGCCCATCCCCCCCGACGCTGACATTGTGCTGGTGGTGGTGGGGCTGGTAGCGCTGGGCCAACCTCTGGACAAGGCGCATGTCCATCGTCCCGAGCAGGTCGCGGCGCTGACAGGCCAGGCGCTTGGCGCGCCGGTCACGGTCGACGTGGTCGCCGGGGTGCTCACCCATCCGGAGGGGGGTCTCAAGAACGTCCCGCCTGGAGCGCGCGTCGTCGCCCTGCTCAACGGTGTGACCGACGACACGCTGGAGACGGCGCGGTCCCTGGCGCGGCGCATCCTCGCCAACGACCGCTACGAGGCGGTCCTGATTGGCGCGGTCCAGGACAGCGACCCAGTCCGCGAGCGGCATGTCCGCCTGGGCGCGGTGGTCCTGGCGGCGGGCGGCGCACGCCGCTTCGGCGCGGCCAAGCAAACGCTCCCCTGGCAGGGGACAACACTGGTCGGCCATGCCCTGTCGCTGGCCCACGCCAGCGGGGCGGCTGAGACAGTCCTGGTGACAGGGGCGCATCAGGCGGAGGTTGAGGAAGCAGGGGAGGCGTGGCGGGGGCAGCATCCCTCGTCCCCGCCCTTCACCACCGTGCACAACGCCGACTGGGCCGACGGCTTGAGCGCGTCGGTGCGGACGGGGCTAGGCGCACTGCCGGAGCGGGTCCAGGCAGCGCTGTTCCTGCTGGCGGACCAGCCTGCCGTGACGCCCGACCTCGTCCAGGCCCTTGTCCAACGTTATGTCGAGACAGGCGCGCCGCTGGTCGTGCCGACATTTGGCGGCCGACGCGGCAACCCGACCCTCTTCGACCGTGCACTGTGGCCCGAGTTGGCGCAGGTGACGGGCGACCAGGGCGGCCGCGCGCTCATCGAGCAGTACCGTGACCGGGTCGAGTTCGTGGAAGTCGGGGAAGCGGGGGCGCTGGATGTGGATACGCCAGAAGACTATCGGCGGCTGGTGGGCGAGGCGTGATGCGTGTTGCGTGTTCTGTGGGACGGGTTAGGTGGCGCGTCCACGCGTGTAGCGCTCGGCGTGGATGGGGCCGCGTCGCTCGCGGTCGGTGAGGGAGACGCCCGTGCCGCCGCGCCTCACCTTGACGATCTCGGCCATGATGCTTACCGCGATCTCGGCCGGTGTCTCTGCGCCGATGTCGAGGCCGACCGGCGAGTAA
>CAZLBQ010000367.1:0-6578 GCA_964557745.1 uncultured Anaerolineales bacterium | reverse complement strand
GACATCTACCGCGTCGGCCTCAGCCAGCGCTCCGTGGGCACCGAGGCCTTCGCCGACGCCGTCATCGAGCGCCTGGGCCGCACGCCCCAGCAGCTCGACCCCGTCGAATACCACGGCGCGGGCATCAACATCGACGTCACGCCCACCGCGCCCAGCCGCAAGGAACTCGTCGGCGTCGATGTCTTCCTGCACTGGGACGAGCACGAGCGGGACGCCGACGTCCTCGGCCGGCGGCTCGAAACCCTCAACGGTGACGGGCTGGCCCTCAAGATGATTACCAATCGCGGCGTCAAGGTCTACCCGGACGGCATGGCCGAGACGTTCTGCACCGACCACTGGCGCTGCCGCTTCGCCGCCGCCGCGCCCATCGCCTACGGCGCCGTCCTGGCGCTGCTGAGCCGCCTCCACGAGGTCGGCTGCGACGTCATCAAGACCGAGAACCTCTACACCTACGACGGTCAGCGCGGCTACTCCCTTGGCCAGGGGGAGTAGGACGGATTTATGTATATCCCAAAGCCCTACCGCATGGAGGACCAGGACGCCCTTGTCGCCTTCATGCGCGCCCACAGCTTCGCCACGCTCGTCTCGGTGGTGGACGGCGCGCCCTTCGCCACCCACCTTCCCCTTGTCGTCACGACCGAAGACGAGGGCGTCACCCTGACCGGCCACCTCGCCCGCGCCAACCCCCACTGGCAGGCTTTTGGTCAGGGGGAGACGCTCGCCATCTTCGCCGGCCCCCACGCCTACGTCTCGCCCTCGCTCTACGAGAAGCGCGAGAGTGTTCCCACCTGGAACTATGTCGCCGTCCACGCCTATGGCGTGCCGCGCGTCCTCGACTTTGACGATCAGCCCGCCGCCGTCGCGGCCATGCTCTCTGACATGATCCAGACCTACGAGAGCGCCTACCTGGCGCAGTGGGATGATCTCTCGGAACGGTTCCGCACCGGCATGATGCAGGGCATCGTCGGCTTCACCATGCGGGTCACCCGCCTCGAAGGCAAGGCCAAGCTCAGCCAGAATCGCAGCCTCCACGACCAGGCGGCCGTCGCCCAGGCGCTCGCGGTGAGCGATGACGCGGCCGCCGCCGAGACCGGGGCCATGATGCAGGCTCAATTGACACGCGGGGAGAAGAACTGAGGGTAGCACAAGAAGCGGGAGCGGCCCGACTGCGCAAGACAGTCGGGCCGGTTACTTTATGCAACACCTACGACGGTCACCCCGAACGAAGTGAGGGGTCTGCTCTGGAAACGCAGGCAGAGCAGATGCCTCACTTCGTTCGGCATGACCGTCGTAGCGGTTCTCGCGTCAGCGCATGTCGTTCTGGACATGGCATTCTCGGCATGACAGTCGTAGGCGTCGGCACAAACACCGCGTTTGCCAGCGTCTCTAGACCACCGCTTCCTCGACCACCGGCTCGACGTGGCCGTCGGTCGAGGTGAGGTGCTCCTTCACCGCGCCCATAAAGGCCAGGAACAAGGGGTGGGGCCGATTGGGGCGCGACTTGAACTCCGGGTGGTACTGGGTGCCCAGCATCCAGGGGTGGTTCGCCAACTCTGAGATATCCACCAGCGCCCCGTCGGCGCTCGTCCCGCTCACCACCAGCCCCGCCGCCTGGAGCGCGGGCAGGTAGTGGTTGTTGACCTCGAAGCGGTGGCGGCGTCGCTCCGAGATGCGGTCGCAGCCGTAGGCCGCCCACGCCCGCGTCCCCGGCACAACCAGGCTCGTCTCCGCGCCCAGCCGCATCGTCCCCCCCATCTCGGTGATGCTGCGCTGCTCGGGCAGCAGGTCGATGACCGGATGCTTCGTCGTCGGGTGGAACTCGGTGCTGTTGGCCGTCTCGTTGCCCAACGCATGGCGGGCTAGTTCGATGACCATAATCTGCATCCCCAGGCACAGGCCGAAGTACGGGATGCCGTTCACGCGGGCGTAGCGCGCCGCCGCGATCTTGCCCTCGATGCCCCGGTGCCCAAAGCCGCCCGGCACCAGGATGCCCTGCGCGCCGCGCAGCCGCTCCGCCACGTTGGCGCCTTCCAACTCCTCGCTGTCCACCCAGTCGATCTGGACGTCCACCCCCTGCGCCACGCCCGCGTGATGCAGCGCCTCCTTGACGCTCAGGTAGGCGTCGTGCAACTCGACGTACTTGCCGACGACGGCAATGGTCACGGCGGGCTTGGGTGCGCGGATGCGGTCCACAAGACCGCGCCACTCCGCCAGGTCCGGCCCGCGCGCCGCCAGGTCCAGCATCCGCACCAGCAGGTCGCCCAGGCCCGCCTCTTCCAGCATCAGCGGCACCGCGTAAATCGTGTCCGCCGTCACCAGCGGAATGACCGCCTCGGCGTCAACGTCGGTGAACAGGGCGATCTTGGCGCGCACGTCGGGCGCGAACGGGAAGTCCGAGCGGGCCAGGATGACGTCGGGCTGGATGCCGATGCCGCGTAGCTCCTTGACGCTGTGCTGCGTCGGCTTGGTCTTGAGTTCCCCCGTCGCGCCGATGTGCGGCAGGAGCGTGACGTGGACATACAGGACGTTGTCGCGGCCTACGTCCTTGCGCATCTGGCGGATGGCTTCCAGGAAGGGCAGGCTCTCGATGTCGCCCACCGTGCCGCCGATCTCGACAATCAGCACGTCGAGCTCGTTGGCGCGGGCGGCCATCACAATGCGGCGCTTGATCTCGTTGGTGATGTGGGGAATGGTCTGGATGGTCTTGCCCAGGTAGTCGCCGCGCCGCTCCTTGGCGATGACCTCGGAGTAGATCTGGCCCGTCGTGGCGTTGCTCGCCCGCGTCAGGTTCTCGTCGACGAAACGCTCGTAGTGGCCCAGGTCCAGGTCCGTCTCGGCCCCGTCGTCGAGGACGTATACCTCGCCGTGCTCATAGGGACTCATCGTCCCCGGATCGACGTTGATGTATGGGTCGAGCTTCTGGATGGCGACGCGGAGGCCGCGCGCTTTGAGCAGCCGCCCCATCGAGGCGGCGGCGATGCCCTTGCCCAGCGAACTGACAACACCGCCGGTGACAAAGATATATTTAGTGGACATGGCGCTCTCCGCGTGCTGCTAAACGTGAAACGTGAAACGTGAAACGTGGTCCGGATACGGGATACGGGAGGGCGGGGATTCTTACGTCGAGCTAGCGGTGGCCGGTGACGACCCAGGCCATGAAGACCCCGACGGCCGCCCCGGCGAAGACCTGGAACGGCGTGTGGCCGAGCAGCTCTTTGAGGCGTTCCTCGCGGATAGGATGCCCCTCGAACATCTCATCGAGAATCTGGTTGAGGATGCGCGCCTGGCGGCTGGCCGCCCACCGCACCCCCTGCGCGTCGAACATGACGATGGAGGCGAACACCAGGGCGACGGCGAAGATAGGCGAGCCAAAGCCCTCCATCAGGCCCACCGACCAGGCTGTCGCCGCCACAAACGCCGAGTGGGCGCTGGGCATGCCGCCGGTGCTGAGGAAGTAGCGCACGTCCACCTTGTGGTGGCGGATCAAGTGCCACAGCATCTTGACGCCCTGCGCCGCGAACCACGCCGCCATCGCCGACACGAGGACGGGGTTGGTGAGGATCTGGCCTAGTATGCTTCCTCCTCCGCGTCCCAGTCCGCCGCCTCGTCATCCCCGCTCTCGTCCCCCTCAGCCACGAGCCCCACCTGTTGGACGCGCAACTCCGCCTGGTCCAGATGCTCGCCGCACAGTCGCGCCAACTGGATGCCGCGCTCGTACAGCGCCAGCGCCTCGGCCAAGGGCAGGTTCCCCGCCTCCAGGCGCTGCACCGTCGCCTCTAGCTCCGCGAACGCGGTTTCAAAATCAAGCGAGTCCATAGGGTCCTCACGAGTCGAGCAGCCGCCGCTGTCGCCCCACCGTCGTCTCGAACGAGCCGTCGGCGACGTGGACGCGCAGGCCACGCCCGGCCCGCGCCTCGCGCACCGTGCGCACCACCTCGCCCGTGTCGGCGTCGACGACGATGGCATAGCCGCGCCGCAACGTCGCGCGGGGGTCCAGCGTCGCCAGCCGCGCCGCCTGGCCCGCCGTCTCGGCGCGGGCCAATGCCAGGCGGTGCGTCAGCGCCTGCCGCGCCCGGCGGGCTAGGTCGGCCAGCCGCCGCCGCCGCTCGTCAATCTGGCGTTGCGGCGACAGGCGCTCCAGGCGGGCCGTCACTCGCGCCAGGTCCGTCCCCTTCTCATCCAGCGTCGCCTCGATCGCCGCTCCCAGGCGGTCCGTCAGGTCGAGGGCGCGCTGCGCCCACTCGCGGCGGTCCGGCGTCGCCAGTTCGGCGGCCGCCGTCGGTGTCGGCGCGCGCACGTCGGCGACAAAGTCCGTGATGGTAAAGTCGGTCTCGTGCCCGACGCCCGACACGACCGGCACGCGGCACTCCCAGATGGCCCGCGCCACGCTCTCGTCGTTGAAGGCCCACAGGTCTTCCAGCGAGCCGCCGCCACGTACCACCAGGATGACCTCCAGATCGGCCACCTGATTCAACGCAGCCAGCGCCGCGCAGATACCTCCCGGCGCATCGACCCCTTGCACGAGCGTCGGCGCGAGGGTCACTTGCAGCCCCGGCCAGCGCCGGCCGAGCGTCGTCAGGACGTCGCGCCACGCCGCCGCCTGCGGCGACGTGACCACGCCAATGTGACGCGGCACGCGGGGCAGCGGGCGGCTGCGGTCGAACAGCCCTTCGGCGCGCAGGCGGTCACGCAGCGCCTCGAACTGGGCGTGCAGCGCGCCGACGCCCGCGAATTGCAGCTCGTCGACGTACAGTTGGTACGCGCCGCTGACTTCGTAGACGCCGATGCGGCCATGCGCGACGAGCGCCTCGCCGTGGGCCGGCAGGCGGTCGAGGCGCGTGACCTGGGAGCGCCACATCACGCAGCGGATTTGCGATTGGTCGTCCTTGAGGGTAAAGAAGAGGTGGCCCGCCGCCGAGCGCGACAGATTAGACACCTCGCCGGTCAGCCAGAGGTCTTGCAGGCGAAAGTCCTCTTCAAAGAGGACGCGAATGTAAGACGTCAACTCACCAATGGTGAGGATGGGAGGCATAGACCGACCAGGGACAAAGGGCGAAGGACGAAGAGGAACATGGCGTTCGTCTGTCGTCCTTCGTCTTAGTTGTCGCGCTAGACGCGGGTCACGTATTCGTTGGTGCGGGTGTCGACGCGGACGGTGTCGTTCTGGTTGACAAAGAACGGGACGTTGATGACCAGTCCGGTCTCCAGCGTCGCGGGCTTGCCGCCGCCCGACGCCGTGTCGCCCTTGAAGCCGGGCGCCGTCTCGACCACCTTGAGATCGACTGTCGTAGGCAGTTCGACATCCAGCGGATCACCCTCGTAGGATGTCACCTCGACCGTCATACCTTCCTTGAGGTAGTTAACAGCATTACCGAGCTTGTCCTCGCCCAGGGCCAGTTGCTCAAACGACTCGTTATCCATGAAATGGTACAGATCGCCGTCGTGGTAGAGATATTGCACCTCGCGGTTGTCGAGGCGCACATCGTTCACGACACCGCCGTTGGGGAACGTACGCTCCAGGTTGGCCCCCGTGCGCAGGTTACGCAGCTTCAAGCGAATGGTCGCGCTGCCGCGTCCCATCTTGATATGTTGATACTCCAGTACGCGGAAGAGGTCGCCGCCGTCTTCAAAGGTCACACCTTTCCGCAGTTCCGTCACGCTCACAGCCATAGGAAAAACTCCTTACCCACCCTAGACACGAAAGAAGGGTCTACCAGAGGCGGACCCTTACGCGTCGCCTGGCCGCCACGCGCCAGGGGGACTACTTGAGAATAACAGAGTAAGTATACCCCGAAGCGCGGCTTAAGTCAAAACTGCACGTTGCCTGCCTCTCCCGCCCTCGCCTGAGCCATGACAGGTTTTGCACAACCCGTCAGGTTCGCCACATGCCGGTTTTTGGACGAAATCGCCCTGCCTGACTACAATACGCCCTGCTTAGGACACAGAGCGGCCGTCGGCGAGAGGGAGAGCTATGCCAGAGCAGGTGACTTTTCCACGCGACCAGGCGTGGGCCATTGTGACCGAGTACGTCCAGGGCGAGGGGCTGCGCAAGCACATGCTGGCCGTCGAGGCGGGCATGCGCGCCTACGCCGAGCGGTATCAAGACGACCCCGAGCAGTGGGGCGTCGTCGGGCTGCTGCACGATTTCGACTGGGAGATCCACCCCCAGGGGCCAGACCATCCCCTCGAAGGCAGCAAGATTCTGCGCCAGCGTGGCGTGCCCGAGTGGATCATCCAGGCCATCCTGTCCCACGCCGACTGGCTCGACGTGCCGCGTGACACGACGTGCCGCCGCGCCCTGTACGCCGTCGATGAACTCACCGGCCTGATTATGGCGACGGCGCTCATCAAGCCCAGCAAGAGTATCCACGACGTCGACGTGCGCTCGATTCGCAAGCGCTGGAAGGACAAGGCGTTCGCGCGCGGCGTCAACCGCGAGGACATCGAGCGCGGCGCGGCTGAACTGGGCGTGCCGCTGGACGAGCATATCCAGGTCGTGTTGACCGCCATGCAGGGCATCGCTCCGACGCTGGGCGTCGAAGGCGTACGGGAATAAGGACGCGCCGCGTGAAACTCGT
>CAZLBQ010000366.1:0-6595 GCA_964557745.1 uncultured Anaerolineales bacterium | reverse complement strand
TCGTCGAGCACTGGTTCATCCCCGAGCCGAACGACGAGATGGGCCACTACAAGCTCATGCGCGGCTACGACGACGCGGCCCAGGTCTTCATCGCCCACGACTCCTACAACGGCCCCAATATCCGTATGGGCTACGCCGACTTCGACGCGCTGTGGCGCGTTTTCAACCGCACCTACGTCGTCGTGTACCCGCCCGACCGCGAGCCTGTGGTCAAGGCCATCCTGGGCGAGGACCTGAACGAGCGGAAGATGTGGGAGAAATCCCTGGCCGGGGCGCAGACGGACGTGGCGGCCAACCAGGACGACAAGTTCGGCTGGTTCAACCTGGGCAGCAGCCTCGAGGCGCTCGGCAAGCACGAGGACGCCGCCCGCGCCTTCGACCAGGCGCGCCGCCTCAACTTGCCGTGGCGCATGCTCTGGTACCAGTTCGGCCCGTTCGAGACCTACCTGGCGGTGGGCCGCAACGAGGATGTACTGGCGCTCGCCGACGCCAACCTCAAGACGGCCAACAACCTCGAGGAGTCGTACTACTATCGCGGCCTGGCGCTCCAGAAGCTCGGTCAGAATGACCAAGCGCGGCAGGCGTTGGAGCAGGCCGTCAAGCTCAACAAGAACTTCCACCGCGCCCAAGATGCCCTATCGAAACTGGCCCTGAATAAATGACCACTCCTCGCTCCAATCCAGGCGTCGCCCGGGGCATCGCCACCGCGACGGCGACCATCATGCTGGCCTACGGGCTGGCGAAGCTCGTCGGGTTCGCGCGCCAGTTCGTCGTCGCCCACGCCTTCGGCACCAGCCCCCAGATGGACGCCTTCAGCGCGGCCTTCGAGCCGGCTGATGTCCTCTTCACCGTTGTCAATGTCGGCGCGCTGGGGACGGCCTTCATCCCCGTCTTCGCGGGCTACTTGACCAAGAACGACGAGGAAGGCGCCGACCGCCTGGGGAGCGCCATCCTGACGCTCACCCTCATCGTCGGCGTCGTTCTGGCCGGCGTCCTCGCCATCTTCGCCGAGCCTATTGTCACCACCACCGTCGGCCGCGGCTTCGACCCCGAACGGCAGCGGCTCACCGTCGAGCTGCTGCGCATCATCCTCGTTGGTCAGATCCTCCTCGGTGTGAGCGGCGTCGGCAACGCCATCCTCAATGCCAACCACCACTTCCTCTTGCCCTCCATCGCCCCGGCCCTCTATAACCTGGGCATCATCATCGGGGCGCTGCTCTTCGCGCCGCGCCTGGGCATCTACGGCCTGGCGTGGGGCGTCGTCGTCGGCTGGCTGTTGAGCGTCGCCATCCAGGTCCCTGGCCTGCTCGCCTACCGCTTCCGCTACCGGCCCCGGCTCGGCCTGAGCGACGCCGACGTGCGGCTGGTGGGCAAGCTGATGGTCCCGCGCGTCATGTCGCTGGGCCTGTTCAACGTGACGATGCTCGTCAACGGCACGCTGGCCTCGTCGCTGGAGACGGGCAGCTTCGCCGCGCTCATCACCTACGGCTGGGGCTTGATGCAGTTGCCGGAGACGATCTTCGCCACCGCCGTCGCCACCGCCGCCTTCCCGACCATGGCCGACCTGGCTAACCGCCAGCAGTACGCTAGCTTGCGCTCGACCATGATCGGCACGCTGCGCGCCATCTGCTTCCTGACCATCCCCACGGCGGTGGGCATGATTCTCCTCGCCCGCCCGCTCGTGGAGACCCTCTTCCAGCGCGGCGCGTTTGACGCCAACTCGACACGGCTGGTGGCCTGGGCGCTCCAGTGCTGGGCGCTGGGTCTCGTCGCCCACTCGGCGCTGGAGATCGTGGCCCGCACCTTCTACGCCATGAAGGACACCTGGACGCCATTCTTCGTCGCCGCCGTGGCGCTCGTGGGCAACATCATCCTCTCGCTCTGGTTGCGCGGCCCGTTGGGTGTCGGTGGCCTGGCGCTGGCGAACTCGATTGCCTTCAGCATCGAGACCGTCGTCCTGCTCTACCTGCTCCGCTCGCGGCTCGAAGGGGTGGACCTGCCGACGCTGGTCGGGGCATTGGGACGCATGGCCGTCGCCGCCCTGATGATGGGCGGCGTCATCTACGGCGTGATGACGGTCATGGCCGGGCAGCGGGCGTTGTTTGTCCTTGTGGCGTCGATTGTGGTGGGCGCCGTCGTCTATCTGGGGCTGGTGTTCGCGCTACGCCTGGACGAGGCCTGGCTCATTCCGAACCTGGTCCGGCGGCGCTTGCTGCGCCGTCGCGCGCCGGCTGTCGCCGACTCGTAGGGGCAGGCCCCGCGCCTGCCCCACTTCACCCTTACGCGCTCGCGTACTCCTCCAACAGCCTCACTACCGTCTCGATGCCGCGCAAGTAGTCATCCACCCTAATGTACTCGTTGGGGGCGTGCAGGTTGTCGTCGGGCGGGCCAAAGCCACTGTACGCCTGCTGCATGGTCGGAAAGAGTTCCTGGAACACGCCCTCCGGACCACTGCCGGGGTAGGTCGGGAACATGACCACGTCGCGCGCGAAGGCCGCCTGGAGGCTGCGCCGCAGCGCCTGGGCAATGGGGCTGTCAGTCGGCGTGCGCGCCCACGGGTTGCGCCCGATGAGCTTGACCTCGATGTCCGGAAAGCCTTCGGCGTCCAGGTGGCGGCGCACCAACTCGACAATCCGCTCCGGTGTCTGGTTCGGGACCGTGCCGAAGCGCATCTCGGCGGCGGCGAAGTTCGGCACTACGCTCTTCTGGGCGGGCAGGGTATAGCCGCCGGTTAGCCCGCTCAGGTTGCACGTCGGCTCCAGGTACAGCCGCACCAGCGCCTCGGTCCCCGTCTTTCCTCCCACGAATTGAGTCTGCCCACTCGCTTGGAGCAACTCCTCGCCTGTCCACTCCAACTTATCAAGCAACGCAACATCGCCCGTTTGTGGCGGCACGACGTCGGCGTAGAAGTCGCGGACCAGGATGCGGCCGTCGGGGGCGACCAGGCTGTTCAGCGCCCACGTCAGCCGCCACGCGGCGTTGTGGACGAGGGGGGACATCATGGCATGGAATTCGCGCTTCGTCCGCGCTTCCAGCCTCACCTTCGCGATGCCCTTGATGCCGCACACCACCCGTGGCCGCCCATCGACCCACACATTGTCATCGAAGTTCACCAGCGCGTCGGACGCCAGGCGGCTGTGGTAGCGCCGCAGCACACTCGGCAGCGACGGGCTGCCGACCTCCTCCTCGCCTTCGCACAGGAAGCGCACCGTCAGCGGCGGCCGCCGCCCGGTCGCGCCGTAGGCGCGCAGGGCTTCGAGAACGGCCATTACCGGCCCCTTGTTGTCCACCGCGCCGCGCCCGTAGAGCTTGCCGTCGCGGATCTCGGCGCCCCACGGGTCGCTCTGCCACTCCGGCTCGTCGGCGGGCTGGACGTCGTAGTGGAGGTAGACGAGCAGCGAGCGCTCACTCTCGCCCTCGATCTCAGCCAGCAGGACCGGAAAGTTGGCGTCCTCGATGACCGTCGTCGGCAGGCCGATACCGCGCATGAAGTCGGCCAGCCAGGCGGCGCACTCACGTACGCCCCGGTTCTGAGCCGCCACACTCGGCTGTCGCATGAACTCTTGCAGGTCACGCACGTGGACCGCCGCGTTGGTTTGTAAATAATCGTAAATGGCAGGGTTCATAGGCCTACTTGTAGAGGACGACGATGTTCGAGGCGCGAAGCGCGACGGGTGGATCGAGCGGCGGGGCGGCTGGGGTGGGTGAGGGTGGCGGGCCGTGCCGCCACGTCGTCCAGGCGGCGCGCAGGTGGTCACGCACCAGGGCCACGCGGCCTGGGGTGGACGCGGGAGACGGGGGGGGTGGGGGCGCCGGCGTCTCTGAGTCGTAGAGGAGGGCCGGTGTGTAGGTGCGGGCGTACACGGCGAAGCGGCGGAAGCCAATCTCGCGCCCCAGGCGCATGATGTGGTGCGGCGGCATGTCCTTCTCGGTCACGCCGAACTCCGCCACGACCCGCTGCGAGACCGGGTCCTGCGAGTGGCCCTCGCCCGGCTCGACGGTGATGCAGGCGCCGTCGGGCTTGAGCGCGTGGTAGGCTTTGTCGAGCGCGGCCCGCTCGTCGACGGCGTGGTGGAGCGAGTCGTAGAACAGGGCGGCGTCAAACTCATTCGCGAAGGGCAGCGTCTCGAAATCACCCACGATAAACGTCACGCGGTCCTCGACGTGATAGAGGGCCTTGTTCTCGTTAGCCAGGTTAATCATATCAGGCGCGCTATCCTTCCCCACGGCCCCGTAACCGCGTTTCGCCATGAAAACGCTCGTCCACCCCGTCCCCACGCCAATATCCAGGATGCGCGCCTGTGGCCACTTGGGCAGCAGCGTCATGATCGCGCCCATGTCCATCAAATAGCGCCCACACACCTCATCTGAGAAAGGCTTACCTAAGGCGTGGCGCGCCCCCTCTTCCCCAATCCTCTTGATATAGTCAATTTCACCTTGTTTAGCCATTTGGCCTCCTCTACGATGACAATGAGGCGGGTTTGGCGTGCGGTGGCGCGACGACAGCTCGCATCAGCTTGTCAAGCCGGTCCGCTGGGTCCGCGCACAGCGCGCAGTGGACGGGCGAGACCTGGATGACCGTGCTGCGCGGCGAGACGAGCCAGTGGAAGCGCTCGGCCTGGCTCAACTCGCCAATCGGCCCGGCCTCCGGCCCGCCCCCCGCCACCAGGGGGATGTGATCGAGTTGGGCCTGCAGCGCGTCCAGGTCTAGCGCGGGGTCGAGGGCGGCCAGCCGCGTGCGGTCGACGGCGATGCGCGCCTCAAGAAAGCGCTTGGTGCGGCAGAAGAGAATGACCCCCACGTTGACAAACTCTTCGCGCTCGACGCGGGGGACGACGCGCACAATGGCGTAGTCACAGGAGCTGGGCGCGGGCATGCTGGGCCTCCTCCACGAAGGCGCGGGGCGCGGCCAGGCGGCGCACCAAGTAGTCAAGATAGGCGGCGCGGTGGGTCGCTGCATCGGGGAAGCGCGCTTCCCCATTCAGCCAGTCGTCGGGTACCGCGTCCAGGATGCCCCGCAGCGTCCCTTCGTCCAGCCGCGCCGCCATCTCCTCATCGACGTCGGCCAGGCGCGACGCCCGCCGCAGCAGGACGTGGTCCTTGATGGGGCGAAACGGACTGAGAGGGTTGGCGCTGTCCCAGGCGTGGTGGAAGTAGAGCGCGGCGCCGTGGTCGATGAGCCAGACGCGCTTGTGCCAGAGCAGCATGTTGGTGTTGCGGGCAGTGCGGTCGACGTTGCTCATCAGCGCGTCGAACCACACGATGCGCGACGCCACAATGGGGTCGATGTCGCGGGCGTTGAGCGGGTCGAACGCCAGCGAGCCGGGTAGGTAGTCGATGCCCAGGTTGAGGCCCGCGCTGCCCTGGATGAGTTGCTTGATCTCGGCGTGCGGCTCGGAGCGACCCAGCACGGCGTCGAGGTGGATCAGGACGATGTCGGGGATGGGCAGGCCGAGAGCGTGCCCCGCCTCGCCCGCGACAATCTCGGCGACGAGCGCCTTGGGGCCTTGCGCCGCCGCACGGAACTTGACGACATACGTGCCGTCGTCGTCGGCTTCGACCAGGGCGGGCAGCGAGCCGCCCTCGCGGAGCGGGGCGACATAACGAATAGCAGTGATGGTCCGCAGCATACGGCCAATTGTATCGCAAGTTGGGGGAAAAGACGAAGGCGGATCCGCCGCTAGCGCAGTCAAGTCCGCGCCGCGTCGCGCAGGGCGCGGTAGCCGACGATATGGATGCCTGAGGCGCGGACGTAGGCGCGCAACGCCTCGCTAGTGAAGGCCTCGTAGTCCGCGACGCGGCTGGGCCAGTCGTCGGGGGTGATGGCGCGCAGTTCGGGGCTCTCCTGGGCCGGGTGCAGGATGAAGTGGGTCACGCCCGGCCGCGTGGCGTCGAGCAGCCGCTTGGCCTGGTCAATGCGGTCTTGCGGCTGGTTGAGGGGCAGGAAGGCCAGGTGGTCGATGGTGGGTACGCCCTCGTCGTCCAGCGCTTCCACCAGACGCACCGCCGCGCGGGCAGCGTCGCTGTCCAGCCCCAGGCCGTGGTAGCCTGCCTCATCAGCGCGGGGGATCATCACGGGCAGGCGGTGGGTGCGCGCCAGGTCGGCATAGCTGGCGAGGAAGCGTGGGTTCAGGACGGTCCCCATGTGGCTGTCGACGTGGGTGACGTCGATGCTGGCCGCCAAGGCCCGCTCGACCTGCGCTTGCAGTTCGAAGTGGACGGCGGCGGGGTCGGCGTGGGTGATGGTGTCTTCCGGACGGTGATAGAGGTAGCCGTCGTCGGCGAGCAGGCCCGAGGCCGGGTCGTGGGTCGAGAGCGCCCCCCAACGATAGCCGTCGTACTCACAATTCAGCGTCAGATGCACACCCATGTCGACCTGGGGCGTCGCCCGGCAGAAGGCGGCGACGCTCGGGAACCACGGGCAGGGGACCATGACGGCCGCCGAGGACAACAGCCCGAAGTCGACCAGGTCGGCATAGGCGGCGACTGTCGCCTGACTCATGCCGATGTCGTCCGCGTGCAGGATGACGACGCGGTCAGTGTCAGACAGGCCGAGCTTCTTCAGGATAGGATTGGGGCGCATAGTTACCTCAGC
>CAZLBQ010000365.1:0-6608 GCA_964557745.1 uncultured Anaerolineales bacterium | reverse complement strand
AGCAGTGAGAAGATCTGGGGGCGTAGTTGACAGAGAGGCCAGTGAGAAGCAGGCCGAGGCGATGGAAGCGCAGACCCACGCGACAGACTGTTGGGACGACCCTAAGGTAGCCCAGAACGTCATGCGCAAGATCGCGGACTTGCGCGAGACGGTCGAGACCTGGCGAGGCATGCGGAGCAGCGTCGAGGATGCCCTGCTACTTTGGGAGATGGCGGCGGAAGAGGACGACGCGGCGATGCGAGACGAGGTCACGGCGGAAGCCGGCCGCCTGGGCCAGCGCATGGAAGAGCTAGAGTTCCAACTCTTGCTGTCCGGCGAGTACGACCGCAACAACGCCATCCTCTCGATCCACGCGGGAGCGGGCGGAACCGAAGCCCAGGATTGGGCCTCGATGCTGTTGCGCATGTACCTCCGGTGGTGCGAGCGCCGCGGCTACAAAGCGGACCTGGTCGAGGAGACGCCGGGCGAGGAGGCGGGCATTCTGAGCGCCCGCGTCGAGGTCGTGGGGCCGTGGGCGTATGGCTATCTCAAGGCCGAGCGCGGCGTCCACCGCCTGGTGCGCATCTCGCCCTTCGACGCCGCCAAGCGCCGCCACACCTCGTTCGCCCTGGTCGAGGTCCTGCCGGAGATTGACGACGACGTCCAGATCTCAGTCAACCCGGACGACATCAAGATGGACGTGTTCCGGGCGTCGAGCGCGGGCGGCCAGAACGTCCAGAAGAACTCGACCGCCGTCCGCATCACCCACGTGCCCACCGGCATCGTCGTCGCCGTGCAGAACGAGCGCTCCCAGTTGCAGAACAAAGAGATGGCGTTGAAGATTCTCAAGGGCAAGCTGCTGGAGATGGAGATCGAGAAGCGCGAGGCCGAGCAGGCGCGGCTCAAGGGCGAGCACAAGGAGGCGGGCTGGGGCAACCAGATTCGCTCCTACGTCCTCCAGCCCTACCAGATGGTTAAGGACCTGCGCACGGGCTACGAGACGAGCCAGACAGGCGACGTCCTCGACGGCGACCTGGACGGCTTCATCCAGGCCTACCTTAAGGACCAGATCGGTGTGACCTCGTAGCGCACTAACTTTATGTTCGCGCGTAATATCTCGCCCCCGCCGCTCGTTTCCACTATTGACGAGCGCTGATTTGGTTGGCCCCCCCCTGGCCGCCGCGTCGCCACCATCACCCTGATTGCACCGTGCGACGGGCACACCGCTCGCGGGGGACCATTGTTATGTCGTGCTTCCTTAAGCGATTCTGGTCGGGAAGCTGGCTGGCGCTCGGCGTGGGCCTCGCCCTGGTGGCCCTCGCGCTGAGCGCCGCGCCGCCCGCTCGCGCCTGGCGCGAGGCGGAGCGCGGCCCGGCCATCTTCACGGGCGTCATCAGCTACCTGAGCCAACCAGCCCAGCCCTGGGGCGTGACCGCCTGGGTGGGCGATACTCTGGTCGGCGGCCCGGTCACGGCGACGGTCCAGGGCAACGTCGCCAGCTACGTTCTCATCGTTCCCGCCGACGATCCGAGCACACCGCAGCGGGAAGGGGCGCAGCCGGGCGACTGGCTGACGTTCAAGGTCGAAGGCTCTACGGCGGTCGAGACCCGTCTGTGGCTCCCCGACACCGTGACCCCCCTCAACCTGACCGTCGAGACCGTCGACGTCTGCGTCTTCGCCTTCTTCGACACCAACGCCAACAGCCTCTTCGACCCGGCTGAAGGCCCGGCCGTGGGCGGCCAGGTCACGCTGCGCGGCTACCCTGACGACATCGCGCTCGCCGCGTGGACCGTCACCGCCGACCCTGCGCCCCACTGCTTCCGCTACCTGACGCCGGGGCTGTTCTACCGCCTGACCTTTACACCGCCGCCCGGCCAGCGCGTCATCGAGCCGGCCAGCGCCCAGGTCATCTTCCAGGCGACGCCACCCGCGCCCTCTTACGTCTTCCGCACCATCCCGCTCGACTATCCGCCGCCACTGACCCCCTCGACGACGCCCAGTATCACGCCGTCGCCGACGGCCACCGACACGCCCAGCCCGACGCCGCCGCCCACCGACACGGCGACTGTCACAACCACGCCGTCCGCTACTGCCACCGCTACCCCGACATCAACGGCCACGCCGACCGACACCCCCACGTCGACGGCCACGCCCACCCTGCCGCCGACGGCGACCGCCACGCCATCCAGCACACCACCGCCGCCGCCGACCATGACGCCGTCCGCCACGGCCACCCCAACGACCACGCCTACCTGGACGGCGACGATGACGCCCAGCGTCACCGCGTCGACGACGGCGACGGCTACCGCATCTGCGACACCATCGCCCAGCGCGACGCCCAGCGCGACCGCCAGCCCATCGGCGACGGCCAGTCCCTCCGCGACGGTCACGGCCACTGCGACTACGACCGCGACCGCTAGCGCGACCGCCACAGCGACCGCGTCGCGGACAGCAACCGCCAGCGTCACCAGCACGGCGACGGGGACGGCGACCCTGACGCCGCCCGCCACGCTGACGCGGCCCGCTTACCCGTCCCCATCAGCGACCAGCACGCTCAACCCCTATCCCGAACCCGAGACGCTAACGCCGACGGCCAGCCCGTCTGTCACCGCCTCAACCACGGCAACGTTGACCCCGACCGTCACCAGCACGGACACGGCGACCCCGACCGCGACGGCGACGCCCACCTTCACGACCACGGCCACACCCACCTTCACGGTGACGGCCACCGCCACACCCACGGAGACACCGACGGCCACGCCGACGAGCAGCGCCACGGTTGCCCCGCCGACGGCGACCCCGACCGAGACAGCCACGCCGACCCTCACGCCGACGACCGCACCGACGCCGACGGCCACGGCGACTACGACCGCGACCGCTAGCGCGACCGCCACGGCGACCACGACCAGCCTGCCGACGTTCACGCCCACCAGCCCGCCAACGGCGACGACCACTGCCTCCGCCACGCCCACCCGGACGGCCACGCCCTCGCGCACGCCCACCCCGACGCGCACGGCGACGGCAACCCGGACGCCCACCGTTACCCCGACGTCCACCCCTGACCTGCGCTATCGGCTGTACCTGCCGCTGGTCGTGACCCAGGTCGAGGTCGGGGTCGAGAGCCAGATGCTTAGCATCGTCCTGCGCACGCCGACCCCGCTGGACGGCACGCCGACGCCGTGATATCGATAGGATTGCCAGGATAAAAAAGGCCAGCGGACGGGGAACCGGTTCCCCGTCCGCTGGCGGTTCTGATGGTGATCGCAGCGTCGTTAGTTCAGCGTGTTGAGCGCGGCGCGCGCCCGGCTGAAGTTCCCGTTGTTCTTCAGGGCCAGGCTGAACGCCTCACGCGCCGAGTCCGGGTCGCCCAGGTTCTGGAAGGCCAGGCCCCGGTAGTAGTACATCTCCTCGTGCATGGGGGCCTTGGCCAGCACCGGATCGCTCAGTTCGAGGATGCGGTCCCAACTGCCCGTCTTCGCCAGCGCCTCGAAGTGGCCAAACTGGTACCAGTACCAGCGCCAGGGCAGGCCCAGGCGATAGGCCGTCTCATAGGCGTCCAGCGCTTCCCAGGGCCGGCCCTGGTTGAGCAGCGCGTCGCCCAGGCCGAACCACACGCGGGCGTCACTGCCGAAGGCCTCGAGATTCGCGCGCGCCCCCGCCTCCGCCCGCAGCCACATCTCGCCGTCGTCGGCGTCCGGCCCCAGAATGGCCCGTACCAGCCCCGCCTGGTCGCGGCGGTAGACCGGAATGTAGATGCGGTTGATGCTGTACTCCATCCAGTGCCCCTCGAACTCCTCGAAGGACCACTCGCGGTTGGGGCCGTAGTACGAGTCGTCGAAGATGACGACGCCGCGGTCGCGGTCGTAACCAATCGCCAGCCGATAGTGGCCCATGCCGCCGTCGTCGGGAATCCACTGCTCGGCGATGACCGGGATGCCGTTACTGAGCAGCTTCATGAGCGTCTCACGGTTGCCGTTGACGCGCACCTGGGCCGCCAGCCCCCGATTGCGCACGTAGTCCACAATCTGGTTGGGGCTAACGTTGACATCCTTGGGGTTGGGCTTCAACACCGCCGCCACACTGAGCTGGGGCGCGTTGACGCCGAAGTAACTGAGCGCCATACTGGTCGTGGTAGGGCCGCAGTTGTTCCACTGTTGCCAGTCATGTCTGACGTTCGCCAGGAAGACCTGGTCGGCGATGGGTTTCACCCCCGCCTCATCCTCTCCATCCGCCCAGGCCACCGATCCGGTGAGCAGGAGCGCCAGGGCGACAGCCACCAGAAACCAGCCGCGTGTCCAGCTCAGCCACGTCACAATGCGCCTCCAATCGTTGCGTCGTCCGCCGTCGGTCGTCTGTCGTCAGTATACCATACGCGCGGCGATTGCTCAAGTATTTCACGCCACTCAATTGACGGTCGCGGCCCGCTGTGCTATGCTTTCGCCATTCCTCGTGCGGAGCGCGGAGGGCCTATGATGTGGAATCGGGAGATCGAGACCATGCCCCGGCCGGCGCTGGAAAAGCTGCAACTCGAGCGCCTACAGGCGACCGTCCGCCGCGTCTACGACCGTGTCCCCTTCTACCGCGCCGCCTTCGACCACGCCGGCGTGCGCCCCGACGACATCCGCGATCTGTCCGACCTGGCCCGGCTGCCGTTCACGACCAAGAATGACCTGCGCGACACGTACCCCTTCGGGCTGTTCGCCGTGCCCCGCGAGCAGTTGGTCCGCGTCCACGCCTCGTCGGGCACGACCGGCAAGCCGACCGTCGTCGGCTACACCCGCGCCGATATCGACATCTGGGCCGAGGTGTGCGCCCGTGCCTTTGGCTGCGCCGGGGCCGAGCCGGGCGAGATGTTCCACAACGCCTACGGCTACGGCCTGTTCACGGGCGGGCTGGGGATGCACTATGGCGCCGAGAAGATGGGCCTCACCGTCGTCCCCGTCTCCGGCGGCAACACCGAGCGCCAGTTACTCCTCATCCAGGACTTCAAGCCGACCGTCATTGCCTGCACACCGTCCTACGCCCTGACCCTGGCCGAGGCCCTGAGCGCCCGCGGCATGGACCCGCGCGGCACGAGCCTGCGCGTGGGTATCCTGGGGGCCGAGCCGTGGACGGAGGGCATGCGCGCCGAGATCGAGGAGCGGCTGGGCATCCAGGCCGTCGACATCTACGGCCTGAGCGAGATCATCGGCCCCGGCGTGTCGTGCGAGAGCGTGGCCAGCAAGGCGGGCGCCCACATCTGCGAGGACCACTTTATCCCAGAGATCATCGACCCCGCGACGGGCGAGCCGTTGCCCTGGGGCGAGCAGGGCGAACTCGTCTTCACCTGCATCACCAAGGAGGCCATGCCCCTGATCCGCTACCGTACGGGCGACATCAGCCGCCTGGACCCCACGCCGACGGCGGACGGCCGCACCCACGCCCGCATGGCCCGCGTCGTCGGCCGCACCGACGACATGCTCATCATTCGCGGCGTCAATATCTACCCATCCCAGGTGGAAACCGCCCTGGTCGGCATTCCCCACCTCACCCCGCACTATCAATTGGTCGTGCGCCGCGAGCGCACCCTGGACGACCTCGAGGTGCGGGTCGAAGTGAGCGACGACTTCTTCCGCCACATCGGCTCCGAAATCCTGAGCGACGACGCCGTCGAGGCCGACCACGCCGCGCGCCGCCTGCGTGAGCAGGTGCGCTACAAGCTGTACGGTACCCTCGGCGTCAACACCCGCGTCTCGATCCACGCGCCCAACACGCTGCCGCGCAGCGAAGGCGGCAAGCTCCGCCGCGTCGTGGACGAGCGCCCTAAGCACTAACAGAATCGGTAGGACAGAGTCATGCAACACAACGACAAGAACCCTGGCCTTGTTATGACGATTGCCGCCATCGCCGGCGGCTCCCTCGCGGGCCACCTGGTGGGCCGCGCGGTGCGCCCGACCATCCGCAAGGCCCTCAACCTCCAGCCCGCCGACCCGGACAAGGGCCTCAGTGACGACGAGTTCTACCTGGGCATCAAGCCGCGCGAGGTGATGCCCGGGGTCGCGCTGGCGCTGCTGACCCGCAACTGGTTTGCCAATGATATGCTCGTCTTCTTCGGCGTGTCCTTCGTCGGCAGCGCCTTCTCGACCGTCATGGCCGGCACCAAGGTCGACCAGCAGACGCGCCAGGTTCTCAAGAAGGTCGCGCCGGGCGGGAGCCTCCTGGCATGAGCGAGCGCCGCTACACGGGCCGCCCGCCCGACAGCTTCGGCTTCCAGAACATCCTCTATCGCAAAGAGAATGGCGTCGCCACGGTCACGTTCAACCGCCCCCAGGCGCTCAACGCCGTCAACTACCCGACGCTGGCCGAACTGCCCGTCGCCTTCCAGGACGCGGCCTGGGACGACGAGATCGCCGTCGTCGTCCTGACGGGGGCGGGCGACCGCGCCTTCTGCACCGGGGCTGACATGAAGGAGCAGCGCAGCTTTGTCGAGCGCCCGCGCGACTACTGGAAGTGGATGGGGGCGTTCATCGAGGCCCACGAGAAGCTGCGCAACATCGGCAAGCCAACCATCGCCCGCCTCAATGGCATCGTGGTCGGCGGCGGCAACGAGTTCAACATGAGTTGCGACCTGGCCATCGCCGCCGACGACA
>CAZLBQ010000364.1:0-6622 GCA_964557745.1 uncultured Anaerolineales bacterium | reverse complement strand
GCGGCACGGGCAAGGAGAGCGACATCAAGGGCCGCATCGAGCAGATCCGCGCCCAGATCGACCAGACGACGTCGGACTACGACCGCGAGAAGCTCCAGGAGCGCCTGGCGAAGTTGAGCGGCGGCGTGGCCATCATCCGCGTCGGCGCCGCGACCGAGACCGAGCTCAAGGAGAAGAAGCACCGCGTCGAGGACGCGCTGCGCGCGGCCCGCGCCTCGGTGGAAGAGGGCGTGGTGCCTGGCGGTGGCGTGGCTCTGGTCAACGCCCAGCAGGTGCTCAGCGACCTGAAGCTCGACGGTGACGCGGGTACGGGCGTCCGGATCGTCCGCCGCGCTCTCGAAGAGCCGATGCGCCAGCTGGCCCAG
Organism: uncultured Anaerolineales bacterium; assembly: GCA_964557745.1. Taxonomy (GTDB): domain Bacteria; phylum Chloroflexota; class Anaerolineae; order Epilineales; family JAHCIE01; genus JAHCIE01. The sequence goes on along the minus strand of CAZLBQ010000364.1, from coordinate 6,257 downwards.
AACGCGGGCATGGACGGCGCCGTGGTCGTGGACGACGTGCGCCGCGCCCAGCGCGACGGCAACAACAAGATGGGCTACAACGTGATGACGGGCGAGCTGACCGACCTGGTCGGCGCCGGCATCATCGACCCGGCCAAGGTGACCCGCTCGGCGGTCGAGAACGCGTGCTCCATCGCCGCCATGATCCTGACGACCGAGGCCCTGATCACCGACATCCCGGAGAAGGAAAAGGCCGCCGGCGCGCCGCCGATGCCTGAGTACTAAACCGACTGATCCGTTGACGCCTAACGCAACGACAAACCCGTCTTCCCCGCGAAGACGGGTTTGTGTTTGCTCGGCGGGTGGTTTGCCAGCGCCCGCGAGGTAGCTATAATCAGCCGCACAGCGGCGGAGGGTCCGCCGGGCGGTATCGGACACAGGATGGACATGGGGAGGACGCATGGGCGCACGCGCTTGGCTCCGGTTGCTCGTCATACTGGCGGTTCTGGTGGTGGCCGGTATCGCTACAGCGGAGGCGCCAACGGCTGATCCCACCCCCCCTGCAGCGACCCCAGTGCCCAATGTGTTCACCTTTCAGGGTCAGATTCACCAGAGTGGCGCCCCGGTCAATGGCACGTGTGATCTCAGGTTCACCCTCTTCGATGCTAGCCAGGCCGGCTCCGAGGTGGGCGGGGGGCCGCAGTCCTTCACGAACCAGGCGATCACCAATGGTCTGCTCACGGTGGACCTGCCGTTCGGCGACGCTTTCCAGGGCGGCGACCGTTGGCTTCAGACGGAGGTCCGCTGCCCGACCGGCGCGGGGAATTTTGTCACCCTCGCCCCGCGGCAACACATCACCGCCACGCCGTACGCCTTCGGCTTGCGACTGCCGTTCACCGGCAGTTTCTCCAGCAGCGGTGACCTGTTTAGCATGACCAACGCGGGGCCTGGCTCGGCTGGCCACTTCTCCGTGACCAACACGGCGTCCGACAATCCCGCCCTGGTGGGCGAGAGCGTCACGGGTGACGGCGTGGCGGGCTTCAGCACCAGCGGCTGGGGCGTTCACGGTGAGAGCACGCAACTGGCCGGGGTGCGGGGCGACACGAACTCACCCACCGACGGCGGCGTAGTCGGCGTCAACCTGGGCGACGGGCCGGGCGTGGAAGGGTACACAGGGCACGGGGCCGGTGTGTATGGGCAGGCGGACGCGGGTTACGGGGTCCACGGCAAGTCCAACGGCGGCACAGGCGTGTACGGCTCTGGCCTGTACTACGGCGTCTACGGTGAAGGATCGAGCAACGGCGTGTGGGGCAATTCGGACGCCGGCAATGGTGTCACCGGCAAATCCACCAGCAGCCGAGGCGTCTATGGCATGAGTAATACGGGTGTCGCTGTGTACGGCGAGAACACGGGGGGCGTAGGCAAAGCCGTGGCCGGCGTCAGCCCCGCTGGCGTGGCCGTGTACGGCGAGTCGGCGAACGGCGTGGCAGGCCAGTTCCAGGGCAACGTCCAGATTTCGGGGACCCTGACCCAGAACTACGCGGGCCGCGCGGCACGGTCGATGCCGCTGGCCTACGCGCAGGTCAATCAGGACGGCGTCCTCCAAGTCGGGACGGCGAATGTGAGCTCGATCCAGTGGGATGCGGTCAACAAACGCTATGTGGTTAGCTTCTCGAATCTCTTCTACACGACCGGAGACTATGTTACGCTGGTGACACCCGTGCGCGTGGCATCGATCCACGCCCGCGTTCCGGTCACGTCGGCCAGCGCCGACGGCAAACTGTATGTGTATATATTCGATCTGACGGATACGCCGGGCCAATCCAACTTCAACTTCGTGGTCTATGCCCCGTAGACGCCATCACGCCAAGAGGGATGCATCCTCAGCCTGTTGGCGGCGTTGCGCCTTGGCGCCTTGGCGTTGTGGGTCTTGCCTCGGCGCCTCCGATGGCACGCGGATGCACGCCAGGGCCGGTTTGTGTTTCCTTAGCCTCGGACTATAATGAGGGACAGGAATAGGCACGCGGAGCAATTGATGTCAACGACAGTCCTTGACCAACCAGCCGTCCAGCCTACCGACCATCCTCATATCGTCCGCGTCGCCGGCGTTTGTGGCGGTAGCCCCATCATCAAGGGCAGCCGCATCGCCGTCCGCCAGATTGCCCACCTGTACAAAGCGGGCGAGACGGTGGAAGAGATGGTGCAGGCGTACCCGCATCTGAGCCCGGCCTCGGTCTATGATGCTATCAGCTACTACCTTGACCACCAGACGGAGATTGAGCAGGAACTATCCGACAATCGCCTGTCGGCCTTGGTCGAGAAGCACGGTCTCCGTGTAGATGAACGCGGCTTCGTCCAGTTCGATGAGTCCCAGTCAGGCTGATGCCTGCCCCATCTTCTGAAGTCTTTATCTCCCTGTATACGGACGAGGACATCACGAGTGACCTGGCCCCGGTGCTCCGCTGGCGGGGTTATGCGGCTGAGAGTGCTGCTGAAGCGCACAACCTGGGCCTGGACGACGAGGCTCAGTTGCAGTATGCGAGTGAGCAGGGCATGGTCCTCTTGACCTGCAATGGCCGAGACTTCATCCCGCTGGCCCAACAATGGGCTAGGGTTGGACAGCAGCATGCCGGTATCATCGTGCCCGAGCAGTTCGACCGCCGCCAGTTCGGAGAGTTGGTCAGGCAAGTCTTACGGCTGCTGGATAGCCTGACCGCCGACGAAGTGCGCAACCAGGTTGTCTTCTTGCAGCGCTTCAAATCGCGCTGATTGTCCCTACTCCATGCCACCACCCACCCAGCCCAGCCTCTTCCAACCCTATCACAACCAGTCGCTGTTCTCCGACTACACTCTGAGCCAGCGCGTGCGCGAGAGCGACGTCTGGCAGGCCGCCGACGCCCGCCCCGCTCTCGCCGCCTTGCAGACGCTCTGGCAGGCGTTTCGTCCGCAGAGCGACAACGAGGCCCAGACCGAGGCCGACTGGGTGCGCAAGGTGCTGGACAGCCTGGGCCACGTCTACCTCGTCCAGCAGAACCTGCGGACCAACCTGGGCACGAAGAAGCCCGACTACATCTTCTTCGCCGCCGAGGCCGACCGCCAGGCCACCGAGCGCGGCCTGGGCGTCGTCCACGACGAGACGACGCTGCGGCGGGCGCTGGCCGTCGGCGACGCCAAGGCCTGGGACACGCCGCTGGACCGCAAGCCCCGCGCGGGCGCGCGCGGCGGCCTGCACGAGAACCCGGGCGTCCAGATCGACACCTACATCCGCTTCTCCGGCCGCGACTGGGGCATCCTGACCAACGGGCGGCTGTGGCGGCTCTACCACAAGGCCACGTCGGGTAAGCTCGACACTTTCTACGAGGTGGACCTGCCCGCCCTCCTCGACGCGGGCGACCCCGAGGCCTTCAAGTACTTCTGGCTGTTCTTCCGCCGCGACGCCTTCACCGGCGCGCCGGCCTGGCTGGACGAGGTGTTGCGCGCGAGCCGCGAGTACGAGCGCGGCGTGGGCGACCGCCTCAAGGACCAGGTCTACGACGCGCTACGCGAGCTGGCCCAGGGCTTCTTCGACCTCCCCGCCAACGGGCTGACGCCCACCCCCGCCATCGTCAAGGCCGTCTACGACCACAGCCTGATTGTCCTCTATCGGCTGCTGTTCATCCTGTACGCCGAGAGCCGCGACCTGCTGCCCGTGCGCAGCAACGATCAGTACCGCGCCTACAGCCTGGACGAGCGCAAGCGGCGCATCGCCCGCGAGCTAGACGCCGGGCGGCTGGGCGCGCCGACGATGAGCGGTCTGTGGGGCGAGCTGCGCGAGTTGTGGGGCGTCATCGACGGCGGCAACGCCGACCTGGGTGTGCCGCCCTACAACGGCGGCCTGTTCGACCCCGCCGCCCACGCCTGGCTGGAGCAGTACAAGGTGGGCGACCGCGCCCTGCGCCAGGCCATCGATCTGCTGGCGCGGGTCGAGGACGCGCGCACGGGGCGGCGCGAGTTGGTGGACTACCGCGACCTGGACGTGCGCCACCTGGGCAGCATCTACGAGGGCCTGCTGGAGTACCGCCTGCGCTACACCGACGCGCCCCTGGGCGTCAAGCGCCAGGGCGGGCGCGAGGTGTACGTCGCGCCGGACACCCCCGGCCTGACGCGCCGCGTCGAGGCGGGTCAGGTCATCCTGGCGACCGACAAGGGCGAGCGCAAGGCGACCGGCTCGTACTACACGCCCGACCCCATCGTCCAGTACATCGTCGAGCAGACCGTCCAGCCGGTCCTCGACGCGCTGCGGACGCGCCACGCGGGCGACGAGGCCGCCCTGGCCGAGGCCGTGCTGCGCATCAACGTCCTGGACCCGGCCATGGGGTCGGGCCACTTCCTGGTCGCCGTGACCGACTACCTGGCCCGCGCCCTGGTCGCGCTGGGCGTCGAGACACCCGCCCACGACGGGGGCGCCGAGGCCGACCTGGCCTACTGGCGGCGCCGCGTCGCCCAGTCGTGTGTCTACGGCGTCGACCTCAACCCGCTGGCCGTCGAACTCGCCAAGCTCAGCCTGTGGCTGGCGACCGTCGCCCGCGATAAGCCCCTCAGCTTCCTGGACCACCACCTGCGCACCGGCAACTCGCTCGTCGGGGCGCGCGTGGCCGACCTGGGTTTAGCGACGGCCGACGACCGACCGCCGACCGCAGAGGCCGGACCGTCAGCCGTCGGTGGTCGGCGGTCGGCGCGACGCGCCGCCGAGGCTCGCGCCCGCGCCGCCGGGCAGTTGACGTGGCTCGACGACCCGGCCTTTGTCGGCCGGATGCGCAGCGCGACGCGGTTCATGAGCGAGATTGAGGGCCTGCGTGGGGAGACAATCCAGGACGTGGAGGAGGCCAAGCGCCTATGGCGGCAGGTGTCGGAGGAGGTAACGCTGCGCTACCGCCGCCTGGCCGATGTCTACACGGCGCGCCAGTTTGGGCTGCGCGTCGACGACGAGGTGCTGCGTAGGCTGACGCCCTACGTCCTGCGCGGCGGTGGCTTTGGCATGCCCCAGTACGAGGCCGTCCTGGCCGAGGCGGCGCGGCTGGCCCAGGCCCATCGCTTCTTCCAATGGGAACTCGAGTTCCCGGAGGTATTCTTTGACGAGTCGGGCCGCCTGCTCCCCGACCGCGCCGGCTTCGACGCCGTCGTCGGCAACCCGCCCTATATCCGCCAGGAAGAGTTGTCGCCCCTCAAGCCCTACTTGCAGGCCGCGTACCCAGATGTGTACGCGGGGACGGCGGACATTTTCGTCTACTTCTTTGGCCAGGGCGTGCGGCTGCTGCGTCCGGACGGCCGGCTGTCCTACATTGCCAGCAATAGCTGGCTGCGAGCGGCCTACGCGACGCCGCTGCGCGCCTACCTGCGCACGGCGGTCACCGTCGAGTCGATTCTCGACCTGGGCGACAACCACGTCTTCGCCGACGCGCCCGACGTCTACCCCGCCATCCACGTCGTCCGCCGCGCCCTGCCCCCGCCTGACCACACCGCCCAGGCTGCCGTCTTCACCCGTGGCGAGGCGCTGGCCGACTTCGCCCGCCAGGCCCCCGCCAAACTCGCCCCCGTCTCCATCCACGACCAGCAAGACACTGGTTGGCAAATGGTTGACACTAGCAGTCGCTCTATCATCACCAAGGTGCAGTGCATTGGTCAGCCTCTTGGCGAAGTTCTAAGTGGACAGATGTATAGAGGCGTTCTCACAGGATACAACGAGGCATTCATTATCGATCGGACAACCCGGGATAGGCTGATACAAGAGGACGCGTCCTCTGCTGCAATCATCAAGCGAATGCTGCGCGGCGAGGATCTTCGCCCGTGGTATCAAGAGGATGAAGATCGTTGGCTGATCTTCACTCGGCGCGGCGTTGACCTAGCGTCCTTTCCTGCTATCCGAGAGTATCTAGACAGGTTTCGAGTACGACTTGAGCCTCGGCCAGCGGATTGGGATAAGAGCAAGGAGTGGCTTGGTCGAAAACCAGGACCGTACAAGTGGTACGAGATTCAGGACGCCGTTGACTACTTCCCTGCTTTCGACAAACCCAAAGTGTTGTGGCCTGAACTTGCCAAGCAACCTCGATTCAGTTGGGATGAGACTGGAGCCTACGTCAACAATAAGGGCTTCATTGCGCCCGTAGAAGCTCCCTGGCTACTAGGTCTTCTCAACTCTCGGACCATATGGTTCGTTATCATGAGAGTGTGTCTTGGTCTGGGCGAGCGGGCAGGAATGGAACGCTTCCAACTCTTCGCCCAGTACATACCCCAATTGC
>CAZLBQ010000363.1:0-6639 GCA_964557745.1 uncultured Anaerolineales bacterium | reverse complement strand
CCGGTCCTCCAGCGCCTGCTTGAGCGTGTCGACGTTCATGCTGAAGGTCATGGCTGCCCCCTGTCCCAATCGCTCTGGAACACCTCAGCGGCCCGACGGACGATGGCCGAGTCCGTCAGCACAATCCCCAACTCGCGGTTGTCGCCCAGCGCCGCGGCCGAGAGGTTCTGCGAGCCGATAAAGACCCCTCGCCCGTCCACCACAATCAACTTGGCGTGCGGGTACGGGCGGGCCAGCCGCCGCACCTGGACGCCCTGCCGACTCAAGGCCGTCATCGCGGCCACCTGGGGGTCGGCAGGGTCCTCGGCCGGCGGCAGCAGCACCCGCACGCGAACCCCGCGCCCGGCCAGCGCGCCGAGTGTATCCGCGACCGAGGTATCGGTGAACACCTCCACCTCAATATCCACCGTGGCCTGCGCCGCCCTCACGTGGTCCAGCAGTCGCGCCCGCGCGTTCTCCGGGCTCCACACCAGCGCCGTCTGGCCGGGCTGGAACGCCGTGCGGTTCCAGTCGGCCTCGAAGCCCCTGACAATCTCGGCCACGTGGGCCGGGTCAGCATCGATGATATTATACTCGCGGTTGCCGACAAAGGCCGCCCGCGTCAGGTTCATGTTGAGGATGAGGGCAACGCTGTCGTCAATAATCAGGGTCTTCTGGTGCGCCAGCCGAAAGGTCGGGTTCGTGTCGCGGACGCTCACCCCCACCGCCTTGAGCTTCGCGACGGCGTCCCGCGACGGCGCGCCCCCACCAAAAGGCTGCGGCTCAACCATCACCCGCACGTCTACCCCGCGCCGCTGCGCCTGGACCAACGCGGCCACCGTGTCGTTATCGCTCAGGATGTAGATGGCGAGGCGAATGGCGCGCCGCGCGCTCTGGATGGCGTTGAGGATGGGGGCCGCGCCGTCGTCCGGCAGGACAAACAGCGCCTGGCGGGTTTCAGGCGACGCGGCGGTGGGCGCGATGGTCGGAACTACCGGGTCGGCGGAGCCGCCCGTACAGGCCGTCAGCCACAACAGCATAATGAGCCAGAGAGGAATGCGAGGCATGATGACTCTGTCTTGACCCTGCCGGGAACGCACTTTATAATTCTAGCACCGATCCCCAGGAGAGTGCACCATGGCCGACCCCATCCTGATTGCTAAAGACAAACAAGAGCTATTCATCCTTCCTAAAATGGCAAACCGTCACGGCCTGGTCGCGGGCGCGACCGGGACGGGCAAGACGGTCACAATCCAGTCGCTCGCCGAGAAGTTTAGCGACGAGGGCGTCGCCGTGTTTGTGGCCGACGTCAAGGGCGATGTGTCCGGCATCAGCCAGGCGGGGAAGGACAACCCGAAAGTCCAGGAGCGCGTTACCCAGCTCGGTCTCTCCGACTTCCGGCCCACCGCCTATCCCGTCACGTTCTGGGATGTCTTCGGCGAGCAAGGCCACCCGCTCCGCACCACCATCTCCGATATGGGGCCGCTGTTGCTGGGCCGCCTGCTCGACCTCAACGACACCCAGACGGGCGTGCTGAACCTGACCTTCAAAATCGCCGACGACAACGGGCTGCTGCTCCTCGACCTGAAGGATCTGCGCTCGATGCTCCAGTATGTCGGCGAAAACGCCAAGCAATTCACCACCGAGTACGGTACCATCTCCGCCGCCAGCGTCGGCGCCATCCAGCGCGCCCTCCTGGCGCTGGAAACCCAGGGCGGCGACCAGTTCTTCGGCGAACCGGCCCTGGACCTGGCCGACCTCATGCGCACCGATGCCCAGGGCCGAGGCATGATTAACGTCCTGGCCGCCGACAAGCTGATGCAGTCGCCCAAGGTGTACGCCACCTTCCTGCTCTGGCTCGTCTCCGAGTTGTTCGAGCAACTGCCGGAGATTGGCGACCCGGAGAAGCCCAAGCTCGTCTTCTTCTTTGACGAGGCGCACCTGGTCTTCAACGACGCCCCCAAGGCGCTGCTGGAGAAGATCGAGCAGGTCGTGCGCCTGATCCGCTCCAAGGGCGTCGGCGTCTACTTCATCAGCCAGAACCCCCTGGACATCCCCGACATGGTCCTCGGGCAACTCGGCAACCGCGTCCAGCACGCGCTTCGCGCCTACACCGCCCGCGACCAGAAGGCCGTCAAGGCCGCCGCCGAGACCTTCCGCGCCAACCCCGAGCTCGACACGGAGGCCGTTATCACCGAGCTAGGCGTAGGCGAGGCGCTGATCTCGCTGCTCGACGAGAAGGGGCGCCCTGGCGTCGTCGAGCGGGCCTTCATTCTGCCGCCACAGAGTCAGATTGGCCCCATTACGCCTGAGCAGCGCAAGCAGCTCATCGCCTCGTCGAAACTGCGCGGGCACTACGAGCAGACGCTTGACCGCGAGTCGGCCTACGAGAAGCTCAAGGTGCGCGCCGAAGAGTCGGCGCGGGCCGCGGAGGAAGCGGCGGCGGAAAAGGAGGCCGAAGCCCAGCGCAAGGTCGCCGAGAAGGAAGCCGCCGCGCAGCGCAAAGCCCAGGAACGCGCCACGCGCTCGTCGTCCGGTTCCCGCTCCCGCCAGCCGGTCGACCCGCTCACCGACATGGCGGGCGACGCCCTGCGCTCGTTCAGTAACAGCGCCGGCCGGGAACTGGTGCGCGGCCTGTTGGGTTCCCTGATGGGCGGGCGCCGCCGCTAGCCCCCTCCGCACCCTATCGTAGCGCCAACTTCAGTCGGCCGCATATCGTAGCGCCAACTTCAGTCAGTCCCCTATGCGGATCAGATCATCAAGGTCTGATCCGCGTTCATCGTCAGTTTCCGCGTGCATCCGCGTGCTGCCTGAGACTCGTCCGCGCCCCATTGTAGCGCCGACTTCAGTCGGCCGGTTTAGTCGTTCTGCCAGTCGGCTTCGAACGCCGTCTGCAAGTTCCTCATCATCGACGGATCGTAGAGCAGAATACCCAGCTCCCGGTTGTTGTCGAGCGACGTGTCGGAGATGTTCTCCGAGCCAATCCAGCCCCTTGCCCCGTCCACCACGATCATCTTGCCGTGGATGTAGGGTGACTTGACGAGATGAACGGCCACGCCGCCCTGCCGGAGCTGAGCCAGCCCCTTGTCCGTGGACGACCCCTCATCCGGCGGCGACATGATGACGCGCACCTGGACACCGCGCTTCTGTAAGTCAAGCAACAGGCGGATAATCGCCGGGTCCTGCATGACCTCCGTCTGGAGCATGACCGTGCGCTGCGCGGACTTGAGGAGATCAGTGATCTTCTGGCGCGAACTGACCGGGCTCCACACCAGGTCGGGCTGGCTCAGAGTCGGCTTAGTGCGGTTCCAGTCGGCCTCGAAGACAGCCTGAATCTCGGCCACCCGCGCCTGGTCGGTATCCAGCACACCGTACTCGCGGTTACGGGTGAACGAGGCGTTGGTCATATTCATTGACAGGATGAGCGCCTTGTTGCGGTCGACGATAAATGACTTCTGGTGGGTGAAGCGGAAGGTCGGGTTACTCTCCTTGACCTGGATGCCAGCCGCCCGCAGCTTGTCCGCGTCCTCCTTGCTCCCCCCACCTCCGCCAAACGGGTGCGGCTCAATCATCGCCCGCACTTTCACGCCCCGTTTCTGCGCCGCGATAAGCGCCTCCGTAATCTGGTCGTCGGTCAGCAAGTACATCACCATGTCGATGGACTTCTGGGCGCTGTTAAGCACATCGAGGATGGGCTGGCGCTTAGCGCCAGGCTCGGTGAACAGGACCAGGTTGGTCCCCTGCACCCCGGCCGCGATGACTGTCGGCGCGGCGGTCGGCAAGGCCGCCGGCGCGCGCGTCGGCGCTCGGGTCGGTCGCGGCGTCGCTGTCCCCCCACCTGGGCCTGGCGTCGCCTGATCGAGACGGCGCAGGAAAGGGGTGGGCGTCGCCTGCGTCTGGCTGCTCACCGCAGGCGAGGGGGTCGCCACACCCTGGGTCACGCTGCCGCCGAGGCGGCCGCTGAACACCAGGTACAGACCGCCGACTAGGAGGACAGCGAGAACCAGAAACAGACACCCAACAAGAACAGGCGAGTTATACCAGTGGCGGCGCATTGTCCCCCCCTAAACTAATCCAGGGTGAAACCCGCAGCGTGCCAGCGACTGGAAGTCGCAGCTGGCGGGCCGGCGGCCGAGCATCGGCCCGCGCCGACGCCTTGACGCAGGCCAGGGGCGCGTCCGCCGCTGCGGACGCCCGGCGCGGAGCGCCCATCAGGCCCGACCTCAGTCGGAGCGATGCCGGTCTACCGCCCCTCTTCCGGGTCGCGTATTCACACGTCTCAGACCGCCCAATCATATCACAGCACCCATGTTCTGGGCAATGCGAATTGATACAGGCGCGACAACGGTGTAGAATTATCCCCGTGACTCACACACTTCGACCGCAGGAGGGTCCCGTGGCGCACGTCATGAGCCTGTTCCAAACCTACGCCGACGCCGACAAAGCCGTGCATATGCTCGTCGAGCGCGATTACCCGGCTGACCAGATCTGGGTCGTCGCGGCCGCCCCGACCGGCGCGCACCGCCTGCTGAGCGGCGGCGATGTCATCAACACCCAGGTGGACAACATTCTGGTCGACCTGGACCAGCGCGGCGGGCTGCTGGGTTCCCTGAGCGGCTCGCTGGGCGGGGCGCGCAAGAGCGAAGACCTGACGCTCAGCCTGACCACGGCCGGCGTGCTGCCCGACCAGACCGAGCGCTACGCCCAGGCCCTGCGCGAGGGACAGGTGCTCGTCTCGGTCGCTACCGAGGACTTCCGCCAGAGCGACGTGCGTAACATCCTCGACAACGCCGCCGGCCTCGACGTCGAGCGCTACTTCCGCGGCGACTACGGCTCAGCCGAGGGCCAACCCTGACCGCCCATTCTCACCTATTTCTAATCGATTTCTCAGCCGGTTTTCAGTCCGGCTCATTACGCTATGTAAACCGGGGTCTGGCTGTCGCCAGGCCCGTTGTATGTTGCTCACCGGAGGGTCTTATGCCAACCTATGTCTACCGCTGTGAGACCTGTCATCATCAATTCGAGTTGCGCCAGTCGTTCCACGACGTCGCGGTGCAGGATTGCCCGCGCTGCCACCACCGCGTCCGCCGCGTCCTCCTGCCGGCCTCGATTGTCTTTCGCGGCCAGGGCTGGTATTCCACCGACAAGCGGGGCGAGGATGCCACGTCGAAGTCCAAGAAATCAGAGGCCGACGCATGACCGAGAACATGATTGAGGTCGACCACCTCACCAAGTACTACGGCCCCAACGCCGCCATCTGGGACGTCACCTTCGACGTCGGCCAGGGCGAGATTCTCGGCTTCCTCGGCCCCAACGGCGCCGGCAAGACGACGACAATGCGCATTTTGACCGGCTATATGCCGCCCAGCGAGGGTACCGCCCGCATCGCCGGCTTCGACGTGTTCAAGGACTCGCTGGCGTGCCGGCAGCGCATCGGCTACCTGCCGGAGACCGTCCCCCTCTACCCGGAGATGACGGTCGAGTCGTACCTCGACTTCGTCGCCAAGCTGCGCGGCGTGCGTAAGGGGCGGCGCGACCGCATCTGGGACGTCATGGAGCGCATCCGCCTCGACGACCGCGCGGGTCAGCTCATCGGCAAGCTGTCGCGGGGCTACCGCCAGCGCGTCGGCATCGCCCAGGCCATCGTCCACGACCCCGACGTGCTCATCCTCGACGAGCCGACCGTCGGCCTCGACCCGCGCCAGATCATCGAAGTCCGCGACCTCATCCGCGAGCTAGGCGAGAGCCACACCGTCATCCTCAGTACCCACATCCTGCCCGAGGTGCGCGAGGTGTGCGACCGCGTCATCGTCATTAATCGCGGTGAGATCGTCGCCGTCGACACCATCGAGGCGCTGGAGAACCGCCTGCAGGGCAACGCCCGCGTGCGCCTCGTCGTCGCCAACGCCGACGACCTCGCGCCGCGCCTGGCCGACATTGAGGGCGTGCTGGCCGTTGAGGCCGGCGACAACGGCGTCTTCGAGGTCGAGATGAAGCAGGACCAGGACCCCCGCGCCGCCATCGCCGAGACGGTCGTGCGGTCGGGCGCGGGCCTGCTGGAACTGACCCCCATTGGCATGAGCCTGGAGGACATCTTCCTCGAGCTGACGACGGTCGACGAGCCTGTCGAGGTTGAGACGGCCCCCGAGGAGGAGGAAGAGACCGATGCGTAACGCCCTCACCATCGCCCAGAAAGAGCTTAACACCTACTTCTCGTCGCCCGTCGCCTACGTCGTCACCGCCTTCTTCATGCTGGTCATGGGCTACTTCTTCTACCTGCTCCTCGTCCTGACCCGCGAGGCCAGCCTGCGCGGCCTGTTCGGCAACATGGCCGTCATCCTCTTGTTCGTCACACCCTTCCTGACCATGCGCCTCCTCGCCGAAGAGCAGCGCATGGGCACCATCGAGCTCCTGCTCACATCGCCCGTGCGCGACTGGCAGGTCGTGCTCGGCAAGTTCCTGGGCGCGCTCGCCTTTCTGCTGTTCATGCTGGCCCTGACTCTCTTCTACCCCCTGCTGTTGAGCCGCCTCGGCGCGCCCGACTGGGGCCCCATGGCGAGCGGCTACCTGGGTATCGTGCTCATCGGCGCGACGTGTTTGGCGGTGGGCCTGTTCGCCTCGTCCCTCAGCCAGAACCAGATTGTGACGGCGTTTGTCAGC